>CALBRY010000016.1 GCA_937927665.1 uncultured Chloroflexota bacterium | reverse complement strand
AGACCTGATCCCGCGCCAATTGTTCGCCGTGCCCATTCAGGCAGCGGTTGGCAAGAAAGTCATCTCCCGCGCGGATGTGAAAGCGATGCGGAAAGACGTTCTCGCCAAGTGTTATGGTGGTGACATCAGCCGCAAGAAGAAACTGCTTGAAAAGCAGAAAAAGGGTAAGAAGCGCATGAAGATGGTCGGCTCTGTCGAAGTGCCGCAGGAAGCTTTCATGGCGCTTTTGAGCCTTGATGATGCGGAATAAGCAGGTCAAAGGGGTGTAAACACACCCCTTCTTATCCCCGATTGATCCACTCACGTACGACGTCCGCCTGACCCGGCGGAATAAGTCCATCTGCGGCGGCACGTTCAACAATACCACGTAAGGTCATCACACTCGAAACATACATTTCGAGCGGATTTGCCCCGTTTTCGATATCGACTAGACAATAGACATGGTTCACTTCCAACCCGACACGCCGTGCATGAGCGATCAAGGCGCGCGGCGGATGCTGGCGATCAAACACATCAAGAACCAGCACCGCCGGGTGTCCAATGTCATAAGCACCCACCAGATCGATCTGTGTTTCGTCTGTTGTGCGTTGATACACGAGCGGCACAGCCATTTCGAGTGCGACCGCCGTTCCCAATCCAATCGATTCAGATGGTGTAAGCAAGTGACTAAACTGCGTTTCTCCTGCCAACCGGATCAATTCTTGCGCGGAGCGCAGCAGGAGCTCAGGGTATGATGTGAGCATCTCCAGTTTGAACGCGACCGGCTTGACCGATTCTCTGTGCTCAAACCAGCCAAACTGAATCAGTCCTGCATCTAGATACCGCTCGATTAGCAGCGTTTTCATCGCAAAGCCTCTAATGCCGCGCGTACTCTCTCTGCAAAGTCTTCGCGCTGGCTGGCATAGAGTACATCGTTTCCCACAACATGAATTTGAGAGGTCGATCCCGGTAGTTTTGAACTGGAAACGCTAATCTTTGTTCGATCCGCGCTGAATTCAGCAATCATCGGAACGGATGGCAGCTGCCCGCTTGCATAGCCCTGATCTGCGAAAATAACGCCCTCGTTCAAAGCTTCGCTGTAAGCAGTGAATAGAGCAACATCCTGGCCGTTTCGCATCACCGTAACGGCATCAACACCAAATCCCCCTGCCCCAGCGGATTCGACGTAATCGGGGATGCTGAATAAACCGTGTAGAATCGTCAGGATTCCTTCGCTTTTTGCATAGGCAATGGTGCGCTCTAGTGCGACCGCCCCCGCCGCGCCAATGGAGAGATACGACGCAAGATCAAACAGATACGCGCATACCAGATCATGTGTCGCATCAATTACCGCTTTGCCGAAGGGCAAAAATGGATCATCGTATTTCGCAATCGGCATCGGCATTTGCATCACACGCGGTGCGATTGTCAGAGCGAGACGGGTCTTTTTCTGCTGCTGAATTTCCGCCAAACGCTCCGGAAACGTCTTCATGTTTGTGAATTCTCCTTGACGAGCCGCCACGTCATCGACATACCCCATGTTGCCGTCCAAGATTTCGCCATTTCGGTCGCGCCGCCAAAACCATACGCGCGTGAATGCGTTCGACCATTAACGTACACCGCTATCGCGCTGCCCTCTTGTTGATCGCCGCGATCTGCCGCTTCATCTGGATAACAGACAGCAGCGATCGCCGCTGCAGATGCGTTTTGTTCGGCGAAAGCTTGTGCAGCACGTTCGGCAAGCGCACGCAGTGTGAGTGAACTGTCAAGATTCAGCGCCTCTCGCAGAGCTTCTGGTGTTGGATACCAAAGCGCCGCGCCAAGCGTGTTTGTACCGCCCTCTACCGCGCTGATGCGTCCGCTGATGATGGGATCTATTCCTGCTTCACACACAACAACCCGTGCGCCATTCGCCGCTGCCAGCGCCTTGACCAATGACTCCTCAATCGTGCCTGTATCGACCGCGAAAACATACTGGTCAATGCGCGTTCGCAAATCAGCCTCAACAGTGGCAATCATCGCTTCTGCTTCGGCTTCGCTGTCCGCTTTGGCTGTAATACGGACATCCACCTGCCCGGTATGGGCTGCCAATCCGACGGTTGGATTTGAGGCTTCTAATGCGGGCTTACCAATCAGTTCATCGAGCGCGCTTTCACCAATGCCGGCAGTTTTGAGCACCCGCGCTTTGATGATCTTGCCGCCAAGTTGGAATTTTTCGCGCAAGTACGGTACAACATTCTCCGTCATGAGATATTTCATCTCACGTGGAACACCCGGCAGGCTTATCACAATGCGGTCGTTATGCTCGACGATAAACGACGGCGCGGTTCCTACGGGATTTTCAATCACGATCGCGCGATCGGGCAGGTATGCTTGACGACGGTTATTTTCTGTCATCTGCACCCGGAAACCCGCAAATCGCTGTGCAATTGCATCTAGTAACCCTTGATGAAACGTCAGACCACGATCTGTCGCGGTAGCAACCGATTGGCGTGTCATGTCATCGATTGTCGGACCCAAACCGCCGCAGGTAATAACAACTTGTGCGCGCCCCATCGCGATCCGCACCGCAGACTCGATTCGTGTTTCATTATCTCCAACAGAGGTCATGAAAAATACGTTTACTCCAATATCCCTGAGTAATCGAGCAATAAACACGGAGTTCGTATCAGTGATTTCCCCCAGTAGGATTTCCGTGCCAATTGCAATGATTTCTGCGTTAACCTCGTGTGTCATTCCCAGTCCCTTGATTTGAGTTTTTGCAAAATGTTGCACAGCCACTATAATTCTCGTGCAAAAGGCGGATGTGTAGAAGCGCAAGAAGTTTGTGCATATTCACCAATAAGTCAATTTGCAGGAACTCTTCTTTTGTTCTGCATCGATCAGTGGAGGAATTCACAGTGGCAAGCGTCAGTTTTCACAATGTATTCAAGCGTTATCCGGGAAACCCCACCCCGTCTGT
>CALBRY010000015.1 GCA_937927665.1 uncultured Chloroflexota bacterium | reverse complement strand
ACCGCCAAAGCAGTATTCATGGTCGCCACTGTGAGCGAGGATCAAGCCGACACAGAAAAGTTTGTGTTCGCCGTCGTGCGCGGTGACATGGAACTGAACGAAACCAAACTCATGAACGCTGTTAAGGCGAAAGACCTCCGCCCCGCCCGCGAAGAAGAAATCCGCGCGATCGGCGCTGTACCCGGTTATGCCTCTCCGATCGGTGCCGATAAGTCCGCGCTCATCGTCGTTGATGACGCCGTGACCACATCGCCAAACTTGGTCGCCGGTGCAAACGAAGCAGGCTATCACCTGAGCGGCACGAACTACGGACGCGATTACACCGCCCACATTGTCGCAGATATCACCGCCGCCACACCGGGGAGCGCCTGCCCGACCTGTGGCGAACCCCTCAACACGGTGCGCGGCGTCGAAGTCGGCAACATCTTTCAGCTTGGCACGCGCTACAGCGAAGCATTCGGCGCGACATTTCATGATCGGGATGGACAGCAGCGCCCCGTCATCATGGGATCATATGGGATCGGCATCGGACGCTTGCTCGCATGTGTCGCTGAACACAGTCACGATCAGGACGGCTTGATTCTGCCCGTCAGCATCGCGCCTTATCATGTGCATCTCGTGTCCATCGCTGGCGCGGAAGCCGAAGCAAGCGCGCTTTATGACCATCTGCTCCGCGAGGGAATCGAAGTCCTGTACGATGACCGTGACGAGCGCGCAGGCTCAAAATTCAAAGATGCTGATCTGATCGGGCTGCCTCTTCGTGTCACCATCAGTCCGCGCACACTAGAGACAGGCAGTGTTGAACTCAAGCGGCGCGGCAGCAAAGACACGCCTGATCGCGTGTTGCTGGCGGATTTGCCCGCCGCCATCAAGTCGATGCTGGGCGCTCTTCATCAAGAAATCAGCGCCACACTCCGCGAAGAAGCCTTCCGCGAATAATGGTCTTTGTACACGTCATCAAAGGAGCTTGTTCCCATGCCCGCAGTGCTTCCCGGTCGCTTTACCGCCCAAATCGATGAGCCGTTCGTCGTATTCCTGATCGGCATGCGAATCAATAAACTGCTTGCGCCGCACAAGTGGTTTCCCGTCTTTATGCAGATGGGTTCCATGTTGAGCGAACTACAGCGCGAATCCGAAAGAGGTATGATGAGCAGTCGTCTCTATTGGTCAGGTCGGGTGCTGCTGTTAGTACAATACTGGCGCACCTTTGAGCAGTTGGAGACATACGCCCGCCGCCCGCAAGAACAGCATGTATCTGCATGGCAGCGTTTTAATCAAAAATTAGCGAAAAGCGGAGTAGTGGGCGTTTTTCACGAAACCTACATATCCGAACCGGGTAAGTTCGAAGTGGTCTACAGCGATATGCCCTTATTCGGGTTAGCAAAAGCGACCCAACACATTCCCGCAGTCGGGCGGCGCGAGACTGCACGGCGGCGGCTCGGTGGCGAAAACGAACCCGCCGTTCCAGAGAGAGCCTAATCTCGCATCGACAAACCCATCGAGCGCGGTATCATGATCGGCAGATGAAGCGGCGAACCCATAACCGCTTCATCGCTGATTATCGGTAGGCACGCCGAAGGCTCGACGCATGACCTTGTATGAAACCCTTCAAACAGCACTCCGCCGTAATTCACCTGCTGCGCCATCCTCACCGCTTCGTTGCAGCATCATCACGCCCGATGAACCGCCGTTTACCCTGTTCGTGGGTGCTGGCAAAGCAGAAATCCTGCAAGACACGCGCGATGCGGACTTCATGATAATCGGTGCATCGTCGCAGATCGCAGCGCTTTTTGATCCCGATTATCCCGACCGCCGCGCGGTAGTCGATCAAATCGTGATCCGACCGGACTATCCGATCAAGAATATCCTCCTAAAAACCCTGTTGAATGCGCTCGACCTTGCGATTCCCGATCTTGAACCCGTCACGCTGCGTTATGAAGGTCCTTATCCGTTTCCGGTGCGTTATCCCGTTCTTGAAAACCGCTTGCGTGTCGTCCATGAACCCCCACACGCAATCCCGGCTTACAACCGTGACCAGCTTCCCGCGCTAATCGCCGACGAACATCCGCTGTGGGTCACGATGGCAGACCGTGCATGGGAAATAGCCTTCAGAAATTTGCGTCAGCCAGAGCCGGGGTTACATTTCAGCTTCATCGATACCGCATTCAACACCAACACCTTTATGTGGGATAGCTCGTTCATGATGATGTTCGGGCGCTATGGGCGGCGGTGTTTCCCGTTCATGGGCACACTCGATAATTTCTACGCCAGCCAGCATGATGACGGTTTTATCTCGCGCGAGATCAATACCTACACCGGCAAAGGCATCTTTCACCCGCTCGATCCGCGCAGCACCGGACCGAATCTGCTCGCATGGGCAGAACTCGAATGGTATCACCACGCCGGTGATCGTGACCGCCTACAAGCCGTATTTCCGGCATTGATCGCCTATCACCGCTGGTGGAAAGAATGGCGGATGCATCCTGACGGCGGTTACTGGACAAGCGGATGGGGCAGCGGCATGGATAATCAGAGCCGCGTTCCCGATTCAGAATATCATCACCGGAACTACACATGGGTGGATGCTTCGCTTCAGCAAGCATTGAACTGTCAGATGTTAATACGGATCGGGGCGCTCATCGATCGTGATGAGTTCGTGGACGAGCTTACGCAGGATTTCCACGCGCTTGAACGTTATGTCAACGCGGCGCTGTGGGATGATCACAGCGGCTTCTATTTCGATCGCGCTCCCGATGGGCATCTGAGTCCGGTTAAAAGCATCGGTGCGTATTGGGGCTTGCTCACGGATGCCGTGCCAATGGAGCGCGCCGCGCGTCTAATCGCCCACCTCAATGACACGAATTCGTTTAATCGTCCGCACCGTATCCCATCACAAGCAGTGGATAGCATCGGGTACAGTCCCACGGGCGGCTATTGGTTGGGCGGAGTCTGGTCGCCAACCAATTATATGGTCTTGCGCGGGTTGACTGCGCGCGGAGAACATCAACTCGCGCATGAAATCGCGCTCAACCATGTCGCAAACGTCGCGCACGTTTTCGAGAATACCGGCACACTCTGGGAAAATTACGCCCCCGAGTCAATTCAGCCCGGAGATCCCGCACGCCGTGATTTTGTGGGCTGGACAGGCGTATCAGCGATCGCAATCCCGATCGAATACCTGAGCGGAATTCGCCCCTCGGAAGGCGGAAAGAATATTCACTGGGATATTCGCTTAACCGGGCGGCACGGTATTCAGCGCTTACCTCTCGGACGCACTAACACCATTGACGCGCTGTGCGACCACCGCGCCCGCCCGCACGATGCCCCCACAATCACGGTGCGAACGCTAGAACCGCTGACTCTGCACCTAACATGGGCAGATCAGGCGAGAACGCTAGAGCTTGCGCCCGGAGAGCATCGGCTCAAGCTCTAGCTTTTTTAGCTTTGCAGCGGTCGGCGCTGTTCAGGTGACATCGGGTTCTTGACGATCACAAACTGCGCCCGATCCTGCATTTCTTCGATGCTGCGGGCGTTGCTGTAGCTCATACCGGAAAGCAGACCGCCGCGCAGTTTTTTGAGGACTTTGCTCGCCTTGCCCTTATACGGGGTAAAGGTTGTGCGTCCTTCCGGCACATAATCCTCTGCGTTGGTGGTACTTTCACCGAGTGCGCGCCGCTTTTCAAACGCGGATGCCGACGCCATGCCGCGCACCATCTTCATGAGCATCCCGTCCTGTTCGACAGGTTCACCGGGGCTTTCTTCTGTCCCCGCAAGCAGTGAGCCGATCATAATCGTATCCGCCCCCGCCGCGATCGCTTTCGCCACATCCCCCGGCATACGAATCCCGCCATCAGCAATGATCGGAATACGAACCTGATCGTTTTGATAAGCTCTTGCCGCGTTCAAGATCGCCGTCACTTGCGGAATACCGACCCCCGCAACATCGCGCGTCTCGCATACATAGCCGGGACCAACCCCAACTTTGACGCCGTCAGCGCCGCAGTCGCGCACATACTTCGCGCCGTCGATCGTTGCCACATTTCCGGCAGCGATCGGTGTATTGATCCGCTCATTGATTTTCAAGCGGCGCAGAATTTCTTGTGTGTAATCCAGTTCACCGTGCGCGATATCGAGCACCAGCACGTCAACCTCTGCTTCAACGAGGCGCAGCGCGCGTTCAATATCACCTTCCTGTACGCCAATCGCCGCACCCACGAGCAAACGCCCTTTCGCATCAAGCGAGGCATTCGGGTAATTCTGATAGTATTCGTGGTCTTTCATCGTGAACACGCCGAGCAGTTTCCCATCTTCACTGACCACGGGAACTTTCTCGATCCGCTTTTGGCGCATCACTTCGACAGCAGTTTCTAACGTTGCGCCGCGCGGAACTGTCCACATCCGTTCCAGCGGTGTCATCACTTCAGCCAGCGGGGTACTCGGCGTTCCAGCATCAAAATCGCGTGGAGTTGCGATTCCCACCAGCGATCCATCAAACGACTCGCCCGCATGAACGATGACATAACCGCGTTCACGCTCACGCAGCAGCCGCTGTGCATCGGCAATCGTCGCATTTGCCGAAATCACAGGCGGGTGATCCTCCATGACGCGCATCCGCTCTTTAACGCGCCGCACTTCTTTAACCTGATCCTCGATATTCATGAAGCGGTGGATCACGCCAAACGCGCCCCAAAGCGCCATCGTGGTCGCCATCCGCCAGCCTGTGACCGTATCCATGTTAGCGGACATGATCGGGATTTGAATCGGTGGAATGCCGCGCACAACACGCGCCGCTGTGCTGATCTCGCCGCTAAAGCGGGAACGAATCGACGACCGTTGCGGAACGAGCAGCACATCATCGAACCCCAGCCCTTCGCCGAGGAATTTCTGTTCGGTGTTCATTGCCGATGCTTTTCTGTGGTCATAACCCGGGATGCGTATTGTAATAGACCACCGCCCGCAAGTCGATATGAATCCGACTCGCGTCAAATATTGCATTTGACACTATTTTTGGCTCATTTGAGCGAACGCTACGCAATGACGTACGCGTGCGGCGTATTGACGCACCTCCCCTAACAAAGCACGATTGGCGTTGATGAGAAGGGGGGTGTATCCGCATATTCAGGAGAACAAACACCTTTCTCGAAATATGCTTCTTCGCAACCGAAAGGAAATATAATGACAGCAGGAAAGTCAGCATTTAGGGTTTCTTCGGTGTCGCTGACGGCAGTTCGGCTGGTGATTCTGGGAATCGCCTTAATTGGCGCATCCCTGATCTTCTTGGTCGATTCCGCCGCCGGACAGGACGCGACCGCCACCCCAACCCCCGTGGTGATGTCGCTGCCTATGGAAAGCGGGCAGTATTTTGATACCTCCGGTGTGTGCGCGACGTGTCATATCAACATGTTCGATGAACATGGCAATGATATTTCGTTTGCGACAGACTGGGCAGCAACCATGATGGGCAACTCCGGGCGCGATCCGTACTGGCGCGCAGGGCTGCGCCGCGAAACACTGGAGAACCCGGACTTCAGCGATTTTATTCAGGATAAGTGCGCGACCTGCCATATGCCGATGGCGCGTACCACCACCAACCTCGCAGCAGGTGAGTATCTCCAAGTCTTGGACGAAGGCGGCGCAATTGACCCGAACAGTCCTTATCATCTGCTGGCGCTGGACAGTGTTTCCTGCACCCTTTGCCATCAGATCACACCGGAGCACCTCGGTACTCGCGAAGGCACCAGCGGACACTACACCATCGATGGTGTGACCGATCAGCTTCAGCGCGTGATCTATGGTCCGTTCCTGCCGGATGCGACACAAGCAGCATTCATGCAGGCGTCAACGGGTGGCGTGCAAACCGTCGGCGATCACATTTCCGACTCTGAGCTGTGTGCATCCTGCCATACGCTGTATACGCCCTACTTCGATGTCGATACGCGCGAACTTGCGCCGGTCGAATTTCAAGAGCAGATGCCCTATGAAGAATGGCTGCACAGTGATTATCGCCTAAACGAATCCTGCCAGACATGCCATATGCCCGTCGTTGATGGCTTGGCATCCGTTGCCAGCCTCGGTAACCCGATTCCCGCAATGCGTACAGAAGTATCACAGCATACCCTGCTGGGTGGCAATGTCTACCTGCCGCGCATTCTTCAAGCATTCAGCGAAGAACTGGAAGTCGCCGCAACCGATGAGCAGCTTCAGCAATACATCGATCTCACCCGTTTGCAGCTAAGTGAAGATACCGCGCGTGTCGCAGTGCAAACCGTCACAGTAACCGATAACGTGCTGTCCTTCGACGTGTTCATTCAAAGCTTGGTCGGTCACAAATTCCCGACCGCTTACCCGTCACGCCGCACATGGCTGCACGTCACCGTGCGCGATGCCGCCGGTAATGTCGTCTTTGAATCGGGCGGCTACAATCCCGACGGTTCGATCATCGGCAACGACAACGACGAAAACGCCCTGCTGTTTGAGCCGCACTATGATCTCGTCACATCGCCCGATGAAGTTCAGATTTACGAACCGGTCATGGGCGATACCGCGGGCAATCCCACAACCACACTGCTGCTCGCCTCGCAGTATCTAAAGGACAACCGCATTCTGCCGTTTGGTTTTGATAAAAACACCGTTCCCGTCGAAGTCGCAGTGTGGGGCGAAGCTGCAACCGACTCCGATTTCATCGGCGGCAGTGACCGGGTGACGTATCAAATCCCCGTAACATCCGCACAAGGTCTCACCATCGAAGTCGAAATGCTCTATCAAACCCTCGGCTTCCGTTGGGCAGATAATCTGCGCGGCTACGCTGATCCTGATACCGCGCCGGAAATCGTTACCTTCTTGCGCTACTA
>CALBRY010000014.1 GCA_937927665.1 uncultured Chloroflexota bacterium | reverse complement strand
GTTTCGCTGAACATGTGATTGGATTAGGCACTGTTCCAATCCGAAGCGCGGGGTTGCCCAATATCACCAGCGATTTCCACATCGATCCTATAGACAGCGGCGGCTGCGAAGTGTTAGGACGGGGTAGTGGTTCGGAATGGTCGGCGCGGTTCGAGTCCGAGGGCGCGCGTCAGTTGTGGGCAGCCCTTGATGACATCTTGACTACTGACGAATAAAGGTCGAAATGACGAACACGCCCGCTTCCGTGCCGAAACCATCTCCTGCGGGTCAGCCACGCTGTGCGATTGCGCTCACACGAATGGCATTTGCAAATGTCCGCAGTGGTCCATCGACGCGTTATCGTGATACAGCCGATCTCCGCAATAACACGCTCGCTGAATACTATCCGGAAACCCGTACGACCGATGGGTGGGTGTGGGTTGAACAAGGAAGCGCGGAAGGGTGGGTATCGACAAACGTTGTAACGTTCGAAGATATCGTTGTTCCTGCTCTCGATGACGCATTTGTTACGCCGTTTGACGCTCAAATCGCGGTGTGGCATGAACGCGGGGATCATTTGTCCCCTACGACGCTCGGCGATTATGCCGCCAGCCTTAAAAGCTCCGCTCCCAACGTAACACAGGTGTGGGTCAAGGTATGCGATTGGTCGCCACGAGCGGGTGCGCAGTGGATGGGCTATTGGGATACGCGGCGTGAACTCGCGATTGACCGTGCTGCACGTATTGATGAATGGATAGATGCCCTCGCTGAACATAACCTAGACTTTTGCGCGTGGGTTACGCCGCGCGGCGGCGATCCGACTGCCGAAGCTGAATTGATCGGCTTGGCGGCAGCGCGTCAGGGTGTGAAAGCGCTGATTCTTCATCTTGAGCCGTGGGCAAACGATCCGCTGCGCATCGATCAATTTCTGGAGGTTCTCCACGCCACGCTAGATCCACAGATGCATATTGGCATCAGCTTTGATATGTCGCGTTCGATTTCATCGCGGCTGTCGCTGGAGCGTTGGTCACGGGCGGCGGGGAGTCTACACCCGCGCATTTTATGGAAAGATGCACGGCGGTTACCATCGGCGGCGCTTGATTCAGCATGGCGGAATCTCGCTCAATTAAAGAAGCCAATTATCCCGACGCTGCAAGGCGATGCTTCACCGCTTGAGATCCGCGAAGCGCAGACGTTAGCCGCGTTTCGATACCAAGCGCGCGGGGTTAGTTATTGGCGTGCCGGTACGATTCATCCCGGCGCGTGGGGTGCAATTCGTACACATTCTTGGAATGGGGTGGAGACAAAAACCTCGCAAGTCCCCGTTTCGGTGGGGCATGAGATTGTGATACGCCCTAATGATTCGAGTGCGGAACGGCGCAGTTCCGATGACGAGATATATGCGCACCCGCACATCATGGGATGGGAAAGTTATTCAGCACAAGCCGCGTCCAATAGCTCATCACTATGTACCGTGTGGACACCAAAATTACCCGACAGTGGACTTTATGAAATCGCAGTATTCATTCCGATGCGCCATGCAAGTGCGCGTGAGGCAAACTATATCATTCAAGCAGGTGAACCGATCCGCGTGACGATCGATCAATCGGTGTACCGTTCCCAGTGGGTGACACTCGCTGTCACTGCGCTTGACAAAGATGCACTGAACGCGGGACGGGTGATTCTGTCAAATCTTAGCGGCGCGCGCGGCGAAATCGCTTTCGATGCGGTGCGTTGGCGCAAGATTGATGAGGGATCGTCGGTGTTTGTGGCAGATGGCTACGATATGCCTGTCGGTACGACTGCCGAACGCAAATCGCGCACTTTATGGGGCGGTGAATGGCTCGATGCAAGCCCATTCGGGAAGCTTTATTTTGTCGGCACGCACGATGAAGCGTATCACACGGGGGCTGATCTCAATCTGCCACAAAACGCAGATGCTCATGATCCTGTGTATGCATCGGCAAGCGGTGTCGTTACATTCGCGGCACGGCTGCCTGAATGGGGCAGCGTGATTGTGATACGGCATGATCCGTTGGCAACCGATGGAATGGTATTATATGGGCGCTATGCGCATGTCGAAGAAATACGGGTTAAAGTCGGTGAGCGGGTTGAGCGTGGACAGGAGATCGCCCGAATTGGCGATGGTTTTGGCAGATGGGCGTATCTGCTGCATTTTGACCTGAGTCCGACAGCCATTCTAGAAACAAATCCCGGTCATTGGGGACGCCATGACCGGGAAGGGGTATTTAAGCATTATCTCGATCCGCATGAGTTCATCAGCGCGAATCGACCGGTCTAGAATAAGCCCCAATCATCTGCCGCACCTTCTTCCATCATTGACGGGTCCCACATCTCAAGACCCATTTCGATGGTTACAGGGACACCCAGAAATTCCTGGGCGGTGCGGCGGCACTGCTCAAGAAGCTGCGGTGCGTAGGGGCAGAACGGCGTTGTCATAATCATGGTTAGGTGCGCGCGATCGTCATGAATTTCGACATCGCGCAAAAGACCTAGTTCGATGACATTCATACCAATTTCGGGGTCAGTTACAACGCGCAAAGCCTCGCGCAGTTGTTCTTCTTTGGTCAGTTGGGGAATATCCGCCATTACACATCCTGCCATTTGAATCGACGCTTACGAGGCTCAGGATAACACAGCCTTTTCTCTAAGTCAATTTCTATCAAACTCATCATAAAAATGTTGACTGTCCCTTTGAGGACTGGTATACTGGCAATAGTTTTATATCGGTTATGCGGAAAAATTAACCACTGTGAAAACTTCCGCAGTGCAGGAGATGGATGCCGGAATGGTTGCTTCACTGGAAATTCGCAATTTACACGTCAGCGTTGAGGAGAAGCCGATTCTGCGCGGTGTGAACCTCACGATCAATCAGGGTGAAGTTCACGCGCTGATGGGTCCGAACGGATCGGGCAAGAGCACGCTGTCGAACGTGATTTTGGGAAATCCCGCTTATGAAGTTACAAGCGGTGAAATCCTGTTTGAAGGCAAGAATCTGTTAGAAATGGAAGTCGATGAGCGCAGCCGCGCTGGGTTGTTCCTCGCCTTTCAATATCCGGTAGGAATTCCCGGCGTGACGCTGGCGAACTTCCTTCGGTTGGCGATCAACAGCCGCATGAAGGCAAAAGACCCGGCAAGCAAAGGGATTTCGATCAGTGATTTCCGTAAGCTGATGCGCGCCAAAATGGACTCGCTCAGTATGGATCACAGCTTTGCTGGACGTTATCTCAATGAAGGATTCAGCGGCGGCGAAAAGAAGCGCGCCGAGATTCTGCAAATGGCAGTTCTTGAACCTCGCATCGCTATTCTGGATGAGACAGACAGCGGTCTGGACATTGACGCGCTGCGTATTGTCGCTGAAGGCGTAAACAGCCTGCGCGGTCCAAATCTTGGTGTACTGGTCATTACCCACTATCAACGCATCCTCAACTACATCAAACCTGAATACGTTCACATTATGTATCAGGGGCAGATTGTTGAGAGCGGCGGCGCTGATATGGCGCTGCACCTTGAAGCCGCTGGTTACGATTGGGTGCGTGAGAAGTTCGGTACCGCTACCCCGTAACGTGCGTTGCGTCTTTCGTCCGCTTGTGCTCGAAGTGAAGTATTAGGGAGTACTCGTTATGGTGGATCAGTTTGTCCCCAGCGAAAAGCAGTTGACAGAAGCAGAATCCGCACTCAATGATGTGCGTGGCAGTTACGAAGAACGCTACGGTTTCCATGACTCGGAAAATGAGTACGCCTTCAAAAGCAAGAAGGGTCTGAACACCGATATGGTGCGCCAGATCAGCCAGATGAAGGGTGAACCGGAATGGATGACCGAATTCCGCCTGAAGGCGTACCAGCTATTTCTCGAGAAGCCGATGCCGAATTGGGGCGCGGACTTGAGCGGTATCGATTTCGACGACATTTTCTATTATGTCCGCGCGACCGATGGTCAGGGGCGCAATTGGGAAGATATACCGGCAGACATCAAGAACACATTTGATCGTCTCGGTATTCCTGAAGCAGAACAGAAATTCCTTCAAGGGGTAACGGCGCAGTACGAAAGCGAAGTTGTCTATCACAGCATCCGTAAGGACTTGGAGAGCAAGGGCGTTATCTTTACAGATATGGATACCGCTTTGCGCGAATACCCGGATCTTGTGCGCCAGTATTTCGGCACGATTATCCCATCGAGCGACAACAAATTTGCGGCGCTCAACAGCGCCGTGTGGTCGGGTGGATCGTTCGTGTATGTGCCGAAGGGTGTACACGTCGAAATGCCGCTTCAGGCGTATTTCCGCATCAACACGAAGAACATGGGGCAGTTTGAGCGCACCTTGATCATCGTGGAAGAAGGCGCATACGTGCATTATGTGGAAGGTTGCACCGCGCCGACCTACAGCGAAGACAGCTTGCACAGCGCAGTGGTTGAAATCATCGTGATGGACGGTGGGCGCTGCCGCTACACGACGATTCAAAATTGGTCGAACAACGTTTACAACCTTGTGACCAAACGCGCGATCGCCTACAAACACGCCACAATGGAATGGGTCGATGGCAATTTGGGCAGCAAAGTCACCATGAAGTACCCCGCCGTGATTTTGGCAGGCGAAGGCGCGCATGGTGAAGTCCTTTCGATCGCATTCGCGGGTCCCGGTCAGCATCAGGACGCAGGCGCGAAGATCACCCATCTTGCGCCGAATACCACCAGCCAGATCATCAGCAAATCGATCAGCAAGGGTGGCGGGCGTGCCAGCTATCGCGGTCTGCTCAAGATTGTTGAAGGCGCGGATAACGTTAAAAGCAACGTCGTTTGTGACGCGCTTCTGCTCGATGATCGGAGCCGCTCGGATACATACCCGACAATCGAAGTGGACGCCAAGCGTGTGACGATGGGGCATGAAGCCTCGGTCAGCCGCGTGGGTGAGGATCAATTGTTCTACGCGATGACGCGCGGGATGAGCGAAGACGAAGCGAACGCGATGATTGTAAATGGCTTTATCGAGCCGCTAGTCAAAGAACTGCCGATGGAATACGCATTGGAACTCAACCGCCTGATCCAGATTCAGCTTGAAGGCTCGATCGGGTAAACGAGGAGAAACACGCTGTGACAACAACGACTCGGCGGGGGAATGCCCCTGTCGCGCCTCTTTACACCCGCGCTGATATTGAGCGCATGAGTAATGCAAACAACGAACCCCGCTGGTTGCTCGAAAGCCGCCTTGCCGCGTGGGAGATTTACGAAGAACTGCCGATGCCAAACCGTGACAGCGGCGAGGCATGGCGGCGCACTGATTATCGCGGCATTCGCTGGGATCAGGTGAATCATCTGCCGAACGGCGGACAGCCAAGTATTCAAAGCGTACCCGCCCCGATGCTTGAGCCGCTCATCGGTGAAGAACAGGGCGGAACGCTCGTGTTTGTGGATGGCAAGCTGGTTTCGGTGCAGATTTCCGACGTGCTGACAGCACAGGGTGTCGTTTTTACCGATCTGGGAACTGCCTGCCGCGATCATGAAGCGATCGTACGTTCCAACTTGATGACGAAAGCCGTCAAGCCGAGCGATGGCAAATTCGCGGCGCTCCATGCAGCGCTGTGGACACACGGGCTTTTCCTGTATGTGCCGCGTAATGTGGTTATTGAACTCCCGCTGCATGTAGTGATGTACAACACTGAAGCGGGTTCAACACTCGGTCATGTGCTGATCGTGCTGGATGAAGGCGCGCAGGCAACCCTGCTGGTTGATTTCCAATCAGCCACCCGCGATGAGCAAACGGTTTCGATTGGTGCGACAGAACTGTTGGTCGGAAATGCCGCCAATCTGCGTTATGTCGCGCTGCAAGACTGGAATCGCACCACCTACGAGTTTAATCATCAGCGCGGACGCATCGGGATCGATGGTCAGCTTGATTGGATCATCGGCACGATGGGCGGGCAGTTCGTCAAGAACTTCATCGAAGTTGAACTTGATGGACAGGGCGCAAATGGTCGCGTGAGCGGGATGTTCTTTGCCGATCACGAACAGCTTTTTGATCATGACACGCAGCAGAGTCATAACGCGCCGCTTACCGTGAGCGATCTCCTGTTCAAAGGCGCGGCAAAGGATGAATCCCGTTCGGTTTGGCAGGGGATGATCAAATCGCTGCCGAATATGCAGAAGATCGACGGTTTTCAGGCAAGCCGTAATCTCGTCTTGAGCGAAGATGCACGCATGGATGCAATACCCGGTCTTGAAATCGAAGCCGATGACGTACGCTGCACACATGCGGCGACATTTGGTACGCTGGAAGAACAGCCCGTGTTCTATTTGATGAGCCGGGGCATTCCACGCCCTGAAGCTGAACTGATGGTCACGGAAGGTTTCTTCGAAGAACTCCTCGACCGCGTTCCGTTCGAGCGTGTGCGCGATCGACTGCGCGCCTCGCTGGAAGCGAAGATCGTCGGGCGAGACGCCTGATTAATGTCATCCGCTCCCCCCAATTCTCATTTGTAAAATTGGGGGGATGAGGAGTATCCACAATGAATCAATCTACTGTTGTTACGACCCCCTATGATGTCGAAAGCATCAGGGCAGATTTTCCAATTCTGCTTCAAGAACATCATGAGGGTGTGCCGCTCGTTTATCTTGATAATGCGGCAACCACCCAAAAACCCAATACCGTCATTGACTCCATTACCGAATACTACCGGTCTTATAATTCCAACGTGCATCGCGGCGTTCACCTACTGAGCGAACGCGCAACCGCCGCTTTCGAAGATGCTCGCTTAAAGGTGCGGAAATTCATCAATGCCGCCAGCCGCCGCGAGATTATCTTCACCGCCGGAACAACCGCGTCAATCAACCTTGTTGCAGGGGCGTGGGGACGCAGTAATCTCAAATCGGGCGATGTGATCGTTGTCACCGAAATGGAGCATCACGCCAACATCGTCCCGTGGCAGTTGGTCGCTGCCGAAATGGGCGCGATCGTGCGTTATGTTCCCGTTACGCCAGAAGGCACGCTCGATCTTGATGCGTATACTGCGATCCTGAAAGAAGGACGGGTAAAGATCGTTGGCGTGTCGCATGTATCGAATGTGTTAGGCACGGTCAACCCGATCGCCGAGATGGTCAAGTTGGCGCATGAATACGGCGCGTTGTTCTTGGTCGATGGCGCGCAATCTGTCCCACACATGGCAGTTGATGTGCGTGCGCTCGACTGCGATTTCTTCGCGTTCAGCGGTCACAAGATGATCGCACCAACCGGAATCGGCGTTCTGTACGCCAAGCGTGATCTTCTCGACGCGATGCCCCCGTGGATGAGCGGCGGATCGATGATCTCAAAAGTGACGCTTCAAGGGAGCGAATGGAACGAGCTTCCCTATAAGTTTGAAGCCGGTACGCCACCGATTTCTGAAGCGATCGGGTTAGGTGTAGCGGTCGATTATCTGAACGCGCTCGGTATGGATAAGATTCACCACCATACTCAAGCGCTCACGGTTTATGCACTGGAGAAACTGCGCGCTGTTGACGGTGTGAAAATTTACGGCGCGGCAGAATCACGGGCAGGGGTGATTGCGCTCACACTGGACAATGTTCATGCACACGATGTCGCCTCCATGCTCGATGCGGAAGGAATCGCTGTGCGCGCCGGAATGCACTGCACCCATCCGCTGCACACCTGTTTGAATATTCCGGCGACCACGCGCGCCAGTTTTTACCTGTATAACACATTTGAAGAAGCTGATCGGCTTGCTGCCGCCTTGCAAAAGGCTCACGCACTGTTCCGCCGCCCGTGAAAGGGGACTCACCATCATGGATGCAATGTATCGCGAGAATATCCTTGATCACAGCGCGCACATGCGGAATAAAGGTGTTCTTGATCCGTGTGATGTTGATTACGAATCGAACAATCCGCTGTGTGGTGATCGACTGCGCTTGATGCTTCGCCTCGATGACGCAGGGCGGATTAGCGAGGTGGGCTGGGATGGCGAAGGCTGCGCCATTAGCCAAGCATCCGCTTCGATGCTCGGTGAGCAGTTGGTCGGCAAAACACTGGATGAAGTCGCTGAAATTACCAAACAAGATGTCTTTGATTTGCTCGGCATTCCGATTGGCATGAATCGGGTGAAATGTGCACTCCTATCCTTGAAAGTGCTAACTGTCGCGCTGTATGGTTTGAAGGCGTGGGAAAAGCACGAAGACGAGGACGAATAGACACCATGGCAGACTTTCAAACCGTCGCCCGCACTGGCGAAATCGCGCCCGGTGATCGGATTGTCGTTGAGTTTGGACGCGATTGGGTGGTAATCTTCAACGTGGGAGGGGAATTCTACGCGGTTGAAGATATGTGTTCTCATGAAGAATATCCGCTAGCAGACGGCACGCTTGACGGATATTCACTTGAATGCCCGAAACATGGTGCGCTGTTTGATGTACGCACGGGCGCGCACCTTTGCCCACCCGCTGTTAGCCCGGTCAAAACGTATGATCTGCGCGTTGAAGGTGACGAAATCCGGATCGCGCGCAAGAAGAAATAGCGGTTCCGTTCCACAAGGAAGAATCACATGCCATCGGTAAAAGACGCATTCGCGGGCGGCGGAACGCTCGTGTTTGGACATCGCGGGGCGTGCGGACATGCCCCTATGAATACACTGCCATCATTTCGAAAAGTAGTTGAAATTGGCGCCGACGGGACAGAATTCGATGTGCGTTTGACGCGCGATGGTCACATGGTGATCATCCACGATCCGAGTGTTGATGACACCACAGACGGAAGCGGCATAGTCAGCGAGATGAGCTTCGCGGAAATCCGCGAACTCGATGCGGGTGCGTGGTACGATGGCGAATTTCGCGGGACGCGCATCCCGACGCTTGATGAAGTCTTGGAAACGCTTGGTAAGTCGATGGTGATCAATATCGAAATCAAGTCGGAAGTTTATCATCCGGATGGTGTTGAAGCGCAGGTTGCAGAGGCGATTCGCCGTCATGGAATTGACGACCTCGCGATTGTTTCTTCATTCAACCCGCTGGTTCTGCGCCGATTTTATAAGATCGCGCCGCACGTCCCGATCGCGTACCTGCATCACCCGGCTGAACCGCATTTTCTCACCGATCTCATGCACGGGCTTCCACACAATGCCCGCAACCCGCACTACAGCGAGATCAACCCGAACTATATGCGCTGGGCAAAGGCGCACGGCTACCGCGTAAATACCTACACGGTGAACGATCCCGAAATTGGTCTGCGGATGCGTGATTTGGGCGTGAGCAGCGTGATCAGCGATGTGCCGGACGTGATTCTTTCAGCGCTGCGGGGCTAGCCGCTTCGATGATGCAATCACCCCTGACCGCGTGGTACGGATTGGTCAGATTCGGGTTTCGACTGCTGTATAACGAATTTGCCTTTACCTACGACATCGTGAGCGCGGTCGTCTCGATGGGGGCATGGCGCTGTTGGGGACGCGCCGCGCTCCCGTTCTTGAACGCCTCACCCGGCGATTCCGTATTGGAAATTGCACACGGAACGGGCAATCTCCATCTCGATCTGCATGGCGCCGGTTATCGGGTCGTTGGGATCGATCTTTCCCCGAACATGGGCGCGATTACACAGCGCAAGCTGAAACGCGCCGCGCGCTCGTCCACCTTGATCCGCGCACAAGCGCAGGCACTCCCGTTTAAATCACAGCAGTTCAAGTCTGTCGTGAGCACATTCCCGGCAGAGTTCATCGTTGCACCGGAAACAATCCGCGAAGTTCACCGCGTTTTGCAGTCGGGCGGACATTTCGTGATCGTCCCGAATGCAGTTTTCACTTCAAAAGGGGCGGGCGCTCAAGGATTGGAACTGCTTTATCGCATCACCGGACAGCGTGAAAACTCGCCAACAGGCGGAGATGCACGCCCTACCTTTCAAATGGCACAATTCTTCGCCGACTTCGGGTTTTCGGCGGAAATCCGTCAAGTGCCGTGTCCTCGCAGTCTCGTCACCGTAATTGTGGCAGTGAAATTCTAAAAAAGGGTCTGGAAATCGCCTCCAATCTCTGATAAACTGATATCCAATATGGTGGCTGTAGCTCAGTTGGTTAGAGCGGTTGATTGTGGATCAACAGGTCGAGGGTTCAAGTCCCTTTAGCCACCCCTAAAAAGCTGCCTCACACACGAGGCGGCTTTTTTGTTTCCCATTTTCCTATTTATCCAACTGTGGAGGTTGCCATGACACCCGATCAATGGGCAGCGGTCGATGATTATTTCGAAAGCTTGTTCATCCCATCTGATCCAATTCTGACAGCCGCGCTCGAGTCTTCCACTGCTGCAGGGCTGCCATCCATCAATGTATCCCCCAATCAAGGACAACTGCTGCATGTGCTGGCGCGGTCGCATAATGTGCGCCGCATTTTGGAGATCGGCACACTGGGCGGCTACAGCACGATCTGGTTGGCGCGCGCGCTTCCCGCCGACGGGCGGTTGATTACGCTTGAACTTGATCCCAAACATGCAGTCGTCGCACAGCAGAATCTTGATCGAGCGGGTGTATCATCGTCTGTCGAAATACGCGTCGGGCGTGCAATCGAAACGCTGGAAAAGCTCCATGCGGAGCAACCCGCGCCATTCGATCTTGTATTCATTGACGCAGATAAGCAAAGCACGAAAGAGTACATCGACTGGTCACTGCAATTGACCCGCCCCGGCAGCTTAATCATCGTCGATAACGTGATTCGGCGCGGGGAGGTTATCAACGCAGCAAGCGACGACGAACGAGTTCATGGGATGCGCCGCGCGCTTGACGCATTGGCAGTCGAACCACGACTCTTGTCCGCAGGGGTACAAACTGTAGGCAGCAAGGGGTATGATGGGTTCGTGCTGGCATGGGTCAAGTAGGAGTAGAACACGATGAACACGTCCGCTGAAGCAGTTCGCTTGCTGCACGAAGCGCTCAACAATGCGCGTGCCGCCAAAGCGGTCATCAACGATTTGATCACTGCACACGATTATCAGGATGTTGCCGAACTCGTTACTATGGCGGCGGCATCGCTTCTGGAGTCCGCATCGCTGTTGATGCAGAATGACGATGAAGGTGCATTCGCCGCGCTTGATGCTGCTGAAGATGCGCTGGATACCGTCTATGCGATTATTGACGGGGATATGGACGACGAAGATGAATGATCCCGGTGGTGTTCCGGGATCATTGAGGATTTAGGAAGATGAAGGTCGGCGCAGCCGCACGATCCGCCGTCGATGAAACTGCCGCAGTCCCATACGCGGCGGCTGAACTTCGGCTCTGAGCGGTGGGCGCTGCGTCGATCGTTCTGCGAGCGCACGCATTTCTTGAGTTTCGCTGGGGCGCGGTAGTTTAAAGACTTCCCAGATACTTGCCGTGTCGTCGCTGACTTCTGGCAGGGTCGTATCGCGGATTACCTCTGCGGGAATCGGCGTGAATGCCCGTACAGGCATTGGTTCAGGTTCGGGGATAACTTCCGGTTCGGGTTCTGCCTCAACAGGCGCGGGCGGCGGTGGTTCGACTTGTACCACAACGGGTAATTCACCGGAAACCACTTTCGAGCGCGAAACCGGAGTCGGTTCGGGATCGACCGTGATCGCTTCCTCTTGGATTTCGGGCGCATCCGCCTCGACAGCAGGCATTACTGGTTCAACGGGTGCAGGGTCGGTAGACACTTCCGCAAAACGCGGTTTTGTATCATCCGGCGCGATTGGCGGTTCTTCAATATGAACTGGCGCGGCGGTTGGCGGCATGAAACGCACATCCTCCGGCTTTGGCATTTGATCCAGTTCACTTAAGAATTCCGGCTCTTCAAACGGTACACGCGGTGGGTGCGGCTCGGCGCGGGAGACTGGCTGCTCAAGCGGGACAACCGCGACGCGCGGACGTGTATCATCCTCTACGATCGGCGGTTCGTTGATCAGCGGCGCTGATGAAGCAGGAATCCAGCGGTTATCGCCTTCTTCAATCGGCGGTTCGTGCAGAATACCCATCCGCGATTCCGAAGCGGGTTGCTCGGTTGTCTCAGGCTTGTTTTCTGCCGAAGGATGACGGGGTTTGTAGGTCGCGCGTGCTTCAACGCCGGGATCATCACGCATCAGCGATTTGGCTTCAAGCGGTCTGCGCGGCGCGCTTTCTTTGAGGAGTTTATACAGTCCTTTCAGACTCTCTTCGATGGTGCGCTCGACACCGCGTTTGCCTCCGCTGAGCACCCCCTTCGTTTCGAAACTGAATGTCCACTGAACCATTGTGCCTTCAGGCAGTTCTTGTAGGCGAATACGTCCGACGTTTTGCTTGAAGGGCATCCCGTCGATATAGGTGTATTCGTAGCCTAAGCCGTTGTACCACGCCGTGACTTGCACAACCGCGTCATGCCCTTTGCGGATAGTGCTGCGCCAGCGAGTACCGGGTCCCTGCCGACTTTGGCTGATGAACGCGACGTGTTCGCAATCCGCCATCCACTCAGAATTTTGGCGAATATCGCTAATCGTCGCCCAGACCGTATCTGGCGGCGCGGGAATGAGAATTCGTTGATCGATCGTCTGCATCATGTAAGCGATTATAAACCAGCCAATTGGCTGGTCAAAATCTCAGTAAACGTGTTACCATTCCGTTGTCGTCCAGCCATTGTACCGAAGGTTTCTCGTTTGCCCAGTCCAATTGTCACATTTGCCCTTCTTTTAGCAACCTTGTGTGGGGCGATCTTTCACCTCATCGTGGGGGGCGATGTGCGCCGTTTCGCCGTATTTATCGTTGCGGCATGGATTGGTTTCGGAGTGGGACATGTGGCAGGCGTTGTGTTCGAGGTTCAAGTATTTACTATCGGTTCGCTTCATCTGCTTCCTGCATTGATCGGGGCGGGCGTAGCGCTCCTGTTCGTTTACGCCTTAATGACGAGCCGACCCGCTTCATCTACCCGACGCGTGCGACGAAAACCCGCGCGCTAAAGCTGATTGGGGCAGTCCCCTATGACGGATAAGCCAAATACACCTGTATCACCAGCACCCGCCGAGGAGAAGCAAAGCTCAATGAGCGGCTTGCGGCGTATGATCATCATCGCTGCCGCTGTTTTGATCGGCGCAATTCTTCTCCTATTTATCTGCGCGGTTGTGATCGCCGCCACCAGCAATATTGAGCAAAGTGGTACCGTCATCCGCCTGATTCGTGATCTTGTGATCATCTTTCTTGGGCTGGAAGGCATTTTGATCGTTCTCAGCCTCGCCATTCTGATCCTTCAGATTGCGCGGTTGATCAACCTGCTGCAAACCGAAGTCAAGCCGATATTGGAAAACACACAGCAAACAGTTAAGACCGCGCAGACGACGGTTGAATTTGTTAGTGCAAACCTTGCCCAGCCTGTTGTTCGTTTGAGCGGCTTCTTGGCGGGATCATCGGTCGTCTTGCGCGAAGTGTTCGGTTTGCGAAAAGCTATCCGGCGCACGGCTGACCGGACAAAAACACCGGACAAGGAAGGCGCAAAATGAGCCGTGAACCGCGCGAACTTGATGGTGAAATGCTCATTTGGGGCACAATTTACGGGTTGATCATCGGCGGCATTACCGCACTGCTCACACTACCCAAGAGCGGCTTGGCACTGCGCCGTGAAGTCCGCGACCGGGTCGAACTGGCAATTCCGCGTGATCCCGTTGCGGACAGCATCGCGGAAGGCAAAGCCGCCGCCCGCCGCCGCCTTGAAGAAATGAACCGCTAAAGAAACTACCGCAGAGAACCCAGAGAATTGTCTGTGTCCTCTGCGGTTCTTGTTTTACTCCAATATTGCCAGCACTGCCGGAATTGCCTCCAACACATCTCCGGCGATCACGGCACGTTCCCCGCCGCGTATTCTTGCTGCTTCAAGCCCTGCCATCCCATGCAGATAACCTGCCAGCACAGCCGCATCAAAGGGTTTGGCTCCCTGAGCCAAGAATCCCACAATTAACCCGCTGAGGACATCTCCCGTTCCTGCTGTCGAAAGCGCGGATGTTTTGAACGGCAAGACTGCTGTACGCCCATCAGGATGAGCGATCACCGTGTGCGCGCCTTTGAGCAGCACGATACAGTTCCACGACGCCGCTTTTTCAGCCGCCAGAGCGAACCGGTTCGCTTCGACTGCTTCGCGTTCCATACCTGCCAGTCGCGCAAACTCCCCGGCGTGCGGTGTGATGATTGTTTCGGGCGGCAGATGCGTCCACCACTGGTCGATCTCGCTCAACAGGTTAAGTGCGTCCGCATCCAGCGAAAGCGGGGGAAGCGGCTTTTCTGCTGATTGGTCATCGGCAGCGGCTCTAGGTGCAAGAAACCCGATCGCTTGGCGGGCGGTCTTTGCGCGCCCCGCGAACAGTGCAATCAGGAGATCGCGGGTGGTTTTCTCGCGGTTGATACCGGGACCGATCAGCATCGCGGTATATGCCTCCGCCTCTTTGCGGATCAGCGGTGCGGCAGAGTCCGCGAGGACGCCCATCTCGGAGGGGAAGATCAACCAAGTTGGCTCAACCAGCTTTGCGCCGAGCGAGGCAGCGACCGCCGCAGGCGTCCCCACCGTGACCAATCCCGTACCACTTCGATACGCCGCCAGCGCGCTCATTGCAGGAGCACCTGAATAGTTGATCGATCCACCGATGATCAACGCTTTGCCATATGATCCTTTGTGCGAACTGGTAGAGCGCTCCGGCAGCAGATCACGCGCGTATGCGCCGTCCACAAAGAACAGCTTTTCATCTTTGAGTGCGGGGATTTTCGTATTTTCGGGAACGCCGATCGTCGCCATCGTGAGCTTGCCGACATGTGCCGCGCCGGGATACGTGAGTAAACCGGGCTTGACGGCGATAAAGGTGATCGTTTCATCCGCTGTCAGTGTGTGCGAATCGATCGCCCCTGTGTCACAGTCAAGCCCGCTGGGGCAGTCTATCGCAAGCACATACGGGCGTGTTGTCCGTTCAACAGTGCGCGGATCAGTCGGGTGAAGAATGACCCCTTCAAGGTTTTCCTCTCCGCGTTCGCTGCCATTGATCGCAGCACGGGCGGCGCGCAGCATCTTAACCGCTTCATCACGGAGTGGAAGTTGAACGCCGATCCCGAACAGCGCGTCGATCAATAGATTGGCGCTGGCGATCGTATGCGAAAGAACGCGGAAGCGCTGATCATCCTCTGCATCCGCGATAAATAATCCGGCAGAGCGCACCGCCGCGAACAGGGGATCATCTTCCGGGCGTTTTTTGAGTAGATATACACGGACTTGAGCGGATGACAATTCGGCAAGTACGCGCGCGGCGACCAATCCATCACCACCATTTTTACCCGGTCCCACCAAGACAGTGACTTTTGCCTCGGCGGGATCAGGCAGACGGAAACTTTCAAGGAGCTGTGCGGCGCGGCGTGCAGCAGCAGCACCGGCATTCTCCATCATCAAGTCATATGTGAAGCCTGCTTCGTTAGCGGCGGATTCGATTTCGCGCATTGCATTAATAGAGACAATTTTGATCATGGGCGTATCCTCGATTAGACTGTCCACGATTCTGAACCGGAACTGTTCATCCGGCAAACCGAAATGGTCAGGTAACAAGCGTAAAAAGTTGGCTACATGCATGCTTCTAGGTTTGACACGTCCCAACCCCAATGATAATCTTGATCTGATTGTCCTCACACAAGAAATCAGACGTGCATGAATGCCATCCAACACCTAAAAAAAGTGTTTATGTTCGGGATAGGGGTCAAACGCTGGATTCTCCTGCTGTTTGGAGGAATTGGCATGACCGCACTGGGACTAGCGCTTGGGTTGTTGAAATTCTTCCTCGTTACTGATACGGCATTTGCGTTCGGAATCATCGAAATTCTGATCATCTTCGCCGCCGGAATTTCGCTAGTCGGCGTCGCTGTCGTGGGACTCTCCGGGACACTGCTTGCCCCTTATCGTCGGCATCAACCCGGCTCAATCGTCGATGCGGTTTATACGCACAGCCGCCGCCAAAAGGGAATCAAAGTGGTCGCGATCGGGGGCGGAACGGGACTTCCTGCCAGTCTGCGCGGTCTAAAATCCGTAACGAACAATATCACCGCGGTTGTTACCGTTGCAGATGATGGCGGTAGTTCCGGCAGACTGCGCCGTGAGATGGGTGTACTGCCTCCCGGTGATCTTCGCAATAACATCGCGGCACTCGCAGATGACGAAAGTCTAATGACACGTCTGTTCCAGTATCGCTTTAGCACAGGCGATCTGAATGGTCATGCCTTCGGTAACCTGTTCATTTCAGCCTTGAGCGGCGTTACGGGAAGTCTTGAAACCGCACTCATCGAAACCGAGCGCGTGCTCAACATTCAAGGGCGTGTGCTTCCTTCAACCATGACCGATGTGAATCTGGCAGCCGAGATTTACTTACCTTCAGAAGGTCGTACGGTGACGGTTGAAGGCGAGTCGTCGATTAGCGATCTTGGTGGGCAAATCCAACGTATCTGGTTGATGCCGGAAAAAGTCGCAGCCTATCAGGGTGCGGTGCGCGCCATCCTCGACGCCGATCTGATCGTGATTGGACCCGGCAGCCTGTACACGAGTATCATTCCGAACCTGCTTGTACGCGAAATCACCGAAGCGCTGCGCGCTACCAATGCGTATAAGGTGTATGTCTGCAATATCGCACAGCAGCCGGGTGAGACGGACGATTACACTGTTGCTGAACACGTTTTCGCGCTGGAACGCCACATCGGGCGCGGCGTATTTCAGGCTGTGATCGCCAACAATGTTTATTTAAGCGGAGAAGGCGAAAACCGTAATACGTTGTATGTCCTGCCCGCGCCAGAACATCACGAAATCTTGCAGCGCTATGACGTTTATTACACCGATCTGATTGATGTCCAGCGCCCATGGCGGCATGATCCGGAAAAGTTGGGGTGCGCGATCATGACCGTGAGCGAAAGCGAGCGTAAACGGGTGGCGTTGATCAAGCCTGCATTAGCGACCTCCTGACGCATGTTTTCAAATGGGGGATAGGAAGCCTGTCCCCCAGAATCCGTGATGAACCGCGTCGAAAGAAACGCAAGATCACGGTATCCTTAGCGATCGAAATCACCTGCTTTGTAGATCTTTGTGCGGTCAGGCGCACGCTTGATCCACAGTGACCTGAAATCGAACAGTTCAAACATTCAAGGAGACTGTCTCAAATGGCGAAAGTACGCGTTGGTATCAACGGGTTTGGGCGCATTGGACGCCAAGTTTTGCGCGTGCTGCGTGAAAATTACCCGAACGATGTCGATGTTGTCGCGTTCAACGATCTGGGCGACATCGATACCATGGCGCATCTGTTCAAGTACGATTCGACCTATGGTCGCTATCCCGGTACGGTGAGCCGGGGCGACAACTCGCTGGTTGTCGATGGTGACGAGATTCGTGTGTTGAGCCAAAAAGACCCGGCTGCAATTCCGTGGGGCGATCTCGGCTGCGATATCGTGGTCGAAAGCACTGGGCGCTTTACCAAGAAGGAAGATGCTGCCAAGCACATCACCGGCGGCGCAAAGAAGGTCATCATCAGCGCCCCCGCGAAGGGCGAAGACATCACGATTTGCTTGGGCGTGAACGAAGAGAAGTACGATCCGGCGACCCACCACGTGATCTCGAATGCCTCCTGCACGACGAACTGCCTCGCTCCGGCTGCCAAAGTTGTCCATGACAATTTCGGCATCGTGCGCGGCTTCATGACGACGATCCACAGTTACACCAATGATCAGCGCTTGCTCGATCTGCCGCACGACGATCTCCGCCGCGCACGCGCAGCCGCTCTCAGCATGATCCCGACGACGACCGGCGCAGCGAAAGCGGTTGCGCTCGTAATCCCCGAACTCAAGGGGAAATTCGATGGTCTGTCGATCCGCGTGCCAACCCCGACCGTCTCGCTGGTTGACTTCGTTTGCCAGATTGAGCGTGAAACCACCACTGAAGAGCTGCTCGCAAAGTTCCGCGAAGCCGCTGGTGGTCGCATGAACGGTATTCTGGGCGTTAGTGACGAACCACTCGTCAGTATCGACTACAAGGGCGACCCGCGCTCCAGCATCATCGATGGTATGAGCACTCAGGTGATGGGCAACCTTGCCAAAGTTGTGACGTGGTACGACAACGAATGGGGTTATTCCTGCCGTGTCGCCGACCTCGTGCAGTTGGTCGGTTCGAAGCTCTAATTCGCTTCAGCGGAGTCAGGTTAGCGCCTCTGCGTAAGTCACTCTCCAAATCAAGGGCGTTCACACGAACGCCCTTTTTTGTGAACTCTCCATCTTCAAGAAGGAGCAAGTAACCATGAACAAGAAGACAATCCGCGATTTCGATCTCAAGGGCAAACGTGTCCTCGTTCGCGTCGATTTCAACGTGCCGCTTGACGGCTCAACCATCACCGATGATACGCGCATCCGCGCCGCTGTTCCCACGCTTAAGGCAATTCTCGCCCAGAAGCCGCGCTCTGTGCTTTTGATGTCGCATCTCGGACGCCCGAAGGGTGGTCCCGATCCCAAGTACACACTCGCGCCAGTTGCCCCCGCGCTTGCAAAATTGCTCGGTGTTCCGGTTGCATTCGCGGCGGATACGGTTGGCGAAGTTGCAGAGAGGGCTGCCGCACAGCTTCCTGAAGGCGGCGTGCTGCTGCTCGAAAATACACGCTTCTACCCCGGTGAAGAGAAGAACGACGCCGATCTTAGCGCCAAGATGGCGGCGCTCGGTGATGTGTTCGTAAACGACGCCTTTGGATCGGCGCATCGCGCCCACTCGTCCACGGTCGGCGTGACGGCTCATCTTCCGGCGGTTGCGGGTCTGCTGATGGAAAAGGAAATCGAATACCTGAGCAGCGCAATCGATACGCCCAAGCGTCCGTTTGCGGCGATTCTCGGCGGCGCGAAGGTCAGCGACAAAATTAAGGTGATCGAAGCACTCCTCAGCAAGTGCGATCGCCTCTTGATCGGCGGCGGCATGGCGAACACATTCTTTGCCGCAAAAGGTTATGCACTTGGCACGTCACTGGTCGAAGCAAGTGCAGTGGATATGGCACGCGAATTGATCGCCAAAGGCGGCGAAAAACTCGTCCTGCCTACCGATGGGGTGATCGGCAACAAGCTCGACGATGACGCTCAGACGAAAGTGATTCATGTCGCAGATGGCGTGCCGGAAGGCTGGGGTATTTACGACATCGGTCCCGAAACGCTGGCGAACTTCAAGGCGGAATTAGCGGGCGTTAAGACGGTTGTCTGGAACGGTCCGATGGGCGTTTTTGAAAAACCGACATTCGCCAAAGGCACGAACGCAGTCGCTGCGATCCTCGCTGACCTTTCTGCGAACGGCGCAGTCACGATTGTTGGCGGCGGTGACAGTGCGGCGGCAGTTGAGGAAAGCGGACTTGCGGACAAGATTACGCATATCTCGACAGGTGGCGGCGCGAGCCTCGAAATGCTTGAAGGACAGGCACTCCCCGGCGTTGTCGCGCTGATGGATCGCTAATCCCGTATTTGCACGTTAGACGGGGACAAAGCGCTTTTGTCCCCGTTTTCGCTTATTGATCTCCCTTCAAGATCAGGATTTGCACGTTATACTACATTCATGCAGCCGCGCCGGAGGGGAGAACTGATGTCTGCGCCAGAGAACTTGTCGATTGGTGTGTACGAAAGGGTGCAGCCGCTCGGACAGGGCGGGATGGCGACAGTGTATCGAGCGTATCACCCACGCCTTAACCGTTGGGTGGCGCTCAAGATGATTCACTCAGCGCATACCAACGATCGATCGTTTATCGCGCGCTTTGAGCGTGAAGCGCAGATCGTGGCTGCACTTGAGCATCCTCACATTGTCCCGATCTACGACTTCTTTGAGCATCAGGGAAAATGGTGCATGGTGATGAAATTCATCGACGGCATCACCATGAAACAAGCGCTTGCGGATGGCGCGCTGTTGATGACCGATGTATTGCACATCATGACTTCGGTCGGCGCGGCGTTGGATTACGCCCATGGGGAAGGGGTTCTGCATCGTGACATTAAGCCGAGCAATATCCTGCTTGATGCCAAAGGTACACCCTATCTCTCAGATTTTGGTTTGGCGAAGTTTGCCGCATCCGGTGAAGCATCGATCAGCCAGAATATGCTGATCGGTACACCGTTTTATATGTCACCGGAGCAGGGCGAATCGGGCAAAGAAATCACAACGCGCAGTGATATTTATGCGCTCGGTATTGTGCTGTACGAGATGCTCTTGGGGCGTGTGCCATTTAACGACGGAACACCTTACGCGATCATCCACGATCACATATACAAACCTCTCCCCATGCCCAGTGACGTCGATCCCACAATTTCACCACTGCTTGAGGGGATTCTACTCACGGCGCTGGCGAAGCGCCCCGAAGATCGCTATGGCTCGGTCAAAGAAATGATAGACGCGCTCAAGTTTGCGCTGGGCGAAATTTTGTCTCAACCTGTCAATTCAGCAGCAGTCATTCAGCGCCATGCCGCTGCTGAGTCGATCGCTCAGTATCGGTCATCAGAATTAACTCTGCCGCCCGCGCAGACACCCATCATGGCTAACACAGCGATTGCATCTACGCCTTCTGGTGCTGTGACCCAGCAGCAGCCCACATCCGAGTCGCTGCGCCGCCTGCAAATTGTCGCGCTGGTGTCGTTTCTCGTGATTGCGCTGCTGATTGGTGTGATTATTGGCACACGCGGTAATAATCCTGCTCCCGCAGGTATGCCGGTTGTTGGTCAGGGCGGGGCGGGGGCTGCGCTCAACCTGAACCTGTACCCTATAGAAACTCTATCAATCGAGGAAGCGGAAGCATTCCGCGATCGTGAACCTAATAATCCGGCGGTGTATCTCACACTTGCGGGGGCTTATCTGCAAGCGGGCATGCTAACCGAGGCAGAATCAGCCGTGCGCCAAGGCGCGACTTATGCGGCAGATGATGTCTCTTACTTCATGCAAGCCGGCTTGTATGCCGCGTCCCAGAACAGCGCCTCTGCTGCGATGCTTTCGTTCGCCGCCGCACTCAGGCTGGCATCCGGCAATCAAGAACTCTACTTGGTCGTGCGCGGCGCGGCTGGTGAGCCTCTCTACGCTTTGACGAGCAGCCCGGACACATTTACACCGCTTCAAATTCGGGCGTTAGGCGCACTCCGTGAACGACAACCCGACTATCAAGACATTCTGATTACAACCATGATCGCCCGTGCGCTGATCGCGAACCGGATGTATGTTCAGGCGCAAGAACTGCTGGACATCGTGTTTACGAACGATCAGATTTTTGCTGAGGCGGTGCTGGTACGTGCAGAATTATTGATCGCGCAAGGTGACGAAGAAGCGGCGCGTACTGATCTTGAGACTCTGACCGCTGGACGTCGTGCGCCGCCGTGGGTTATCCAAGCCGCTCAAACCCTTCTTGATGGTCTGGCGGCGGACTGACGACTTTACCCATGTTCAACATTGTTCAACGAATTCAACGAGGATAAATAACATGCGTATTCCCATCATCGCGGGAAACTGGAAGATGTATAAGACCCTGCGCGAGTCGACGGACTTTGTCCGCGAACTCGCACCGAAACTTGCGCCCTTTTCCAATGTTGAGCGCGTGATTTGCCCGACTTATATCGCGCTTTCATCGGTGGCGGCAGTGCTGGACGGCACGCGGATCAAGGTTGGCGCACAAAATCTTCACCCGGAAAAGCAGGGCGCGTTTACATCGCAGATTTCCCCCGTGATGCTTCAGGGACTGGTCGAATATGTCATTATCGGTCACAGTGAAGTGCGTCAGTATCTCGGTGATACCGACGAACTCGTGAACAAGAAGGTTCACGCGGCGTTGGCGCACAGCCTCAAGCCGATCATGGCAGTCGGCGAGAGCCATGAACAACGCCAGCGCGGCGAAACGGATGATCTCGTCAGCGGTCAGGTGCGCGCCGGTTTGAACGGCATTAGCACCGAGCAAATGGCGAATGTGGTGATCGCATATGAACCGATCTGGGCGATTGGCACAGGTTTGAACTGTGATCCTGATGAAGCCCAACGGGTAATCGGCGCAGTCATTCGCGGCACGCTGCGCGAACTCTATCCTGCCGATGTTGCGAACGGCGTGCGTATTCAGTACGGCGGAAGTGTCAAACCGGACAATATGGAAGCGTACATGAGCCAACCGGATATTGACGGCGGGCTGGTGGGCGGTGCATCTTTGAAGGTGGATGATTTCACCCGTTTGATTGAAATTGGCGCAAAGGTGAAAGGCGCGTAACCCTGACGCTCGTCGATCTTCTGCTGTCGTGGGCGTTGGCGTTCGGGCTTCTCATCCCGATGAGAAGTCTAGAACGCTGGCTGCATCAGCATATTTTTAAGGTCGGGTGGCTGCTGACTAAAAATCTGCACACAACCACGATCCTTTACTACACGGTCTTTTTGCCGGGGGTATTCCTGCATGAAGTGATCGTGTGGTTCACGGCAGGCATTCTCAATGTGCGTGCAATCGGGGATTTCAAGTTTCCTGATAAGCAGGAGATCGCGGAACTTAAGCTGACATTTGTCAAGTATGACGCCAAGAAGACAGGGGCATTCCGGTTATTTGTGATTAACCTGATGCCCCTGATCGGCGGAATGGCGTTCATCTGGTTTGTTGTCACCAGTGTGATGCAGACTGATCTCCTCATCCGTGTGCTGCAAATGGACGAAACGGTCACATTTGAGCAAGCATTTTCACGATTGATCGCTACCCCCGATCTGCTCCTTTGGCTCTATCTCGCATTCACCGTCAGCGCAACCATGATTCCAAATCCGGCAACGCTGCGCGGCGGACGGATTCTGCTTATTCCGATTGCTATTGCAGTTGTTGCGCTGTTCGGGCTTGGCGTTGGCGTTCAAGTACTCACGAACTTTTTTACCCAGATCGCGCAGGGGGCAAATCTGCTGACTGGCGTATTCATCTCGGTGATTGTGATGAACCTGTTCATGACCGCCGTTTTGGGTGCAATTGAGTCGACGATTGAGCGCATCACGGGCGACAGTGCCACCTTTGAAAAAGGCAAGCTCATCGCCCTGCGGCGCGAAGATATTCTTCGCATGCGTGCTGAACAGGCTGAAAAAGTGAAGAAGGCGATTATGCGGCAGGATAAAACCGCTGCAAAGCCGACTGTCACCGGACCGCCTTCGATCTACCGGATGCTGCTTCCAATTCCTGATCCGCCAGAAAAAGAAATCCCCGCGATTGCTGCTCCACCAGCCTCACCGCTGTTGGAGTCGAAACCGGCATCCGCGCTTCCACCAAGCAAGCCTATTGTCAGCCCACCTGCACCTACCGCAAAGCCCGCCGCCGCTCCGCCAAAGCCAGTCGAGGCTGTTGTAACTGCACCCCCGTCCCCCTCTCCTGCGTCAGGAGTTTCTGGATCTGCGCCAGCTCCTGCAATCGGGCGTCCGGCTTCATCACCTGCGCCAGTTGAATCCGACGAAGCCAAAATCGAACTGGACAAGACAGCGGATGTGCCAAAGGTCGAAATCAGCGCGGAAAAAGCCCCCAAAGTCGATGAGGAAGCGCTTGAAGAAGATGAGCCAGACGATGATGCAGACGAAGACGACGTTTAAGGAGCGGCGTGGTGCCGTCGCTCATCTAAACGGGTGACGATCCACAAGCCTAACATCACCAGCACAATCATCACGCCGAGCGCGAGGAACTTATAAAGCTCGCTTTCAACCACCAGCGCCAGCACGCCAAAAATCGCGCAGAAATAATAGTATCCCATCACGATCTGCCGTTGAGTCAGCCCTAGATCCAACAGGCGAAAATGTAGATGCCCTCTATCGCCGCGAAATGGATTGCGCCCCTCGCGTGCGCGTGCGAGCACCTGCCATACGGAATCAACGAGCGGCAGCCCCATGACAAGGAGAATCGTTGCCATTTTAGCGCCGCCGATGATGCTCAACGTGGCGAGCAGAAAACCGAGATAAGGTGCGCCGCCGCCCATGATGATCCGCGATGGGTTGAAGTTATAAAGCAGGAATCCGAGTGCCGATCCGACAAGCGCCAGATGCAGCAGACTCACACTCGTTTGAGCGGGTTCAACGCGAAATGCGCTGTTGACGAACAACATCACTCCCGCGATTACAGCGACCCCCGCCGCTAACCCATCCAGCCCATCCAGCCAGTTGACAGTGTTCATCATTCCGACCATCCAGAAGAATGACAACCCGACGGTGACAATCTGCGGAAATGAATCAGTTTGCGTGCCTGTAAATGGATTGGTCACATACTGGATTAATATTTGAAAGAGGATTGCCACACCCGCCGCGAGATAGTGCCCGAAAAACTGCGGCAGCGCGGGGAACTCGAA
>CALBRY010000013.1 GCA_937927665.1 uncultured Chloroflexota bacterium | reverse complement strand
ATATACGGTTTGCTAAAACGCCCCGTCGCGGTGATCACGGCGGCGTAGTCTTCGATACCTTTCGACGATTCGACGCGCCAGCCGCCCTCAGGGAGCGGCGATACGCGGTTGACATGGACGTTCAGCGTGATCGGAAAGCGCCGCTTTTCGACATAGCGCGCCAGATAACGATAGTAGTCTTTGCCGAGCGGATAAAACCCATAACGGAGCGGGATCATCTCACCCGGCAGATGCGAAAACAGGTTCAGCGTATTGAGCTGAAGCGATGGGTACAGATTCGCCCATGTCGATCCAACCACTGCCGCCTGATCGACCACGCGAAAAGGAATTCTCAAGCGGTCGAGCCAATAGGCGCTGCAAATTCCGGCGGGTCCCGCGCCAATTACGAGAACACTATCATGCATTAGTTTCCGCCGGGTGTAGGCGTGAGCGTTGCGGGATAAATGCCGCGTTCGGTTGCGAGTGCGGTTGCAGTTCCGGCGATGAACGGACGATAACGAGTCGGGGCGGCAAGCAGAGTTGCCGGATAGACCCATGCTTCATCCGGATTGGTTGGCAGCAGTGCGCGCATCGTCGCCAGCGGCGGCGCGATTTCGGCGGCGATCGTTGCTTCAACCGCTTCGTCTACTGCTTCGTATTCTTCGGCGGGTGCTTGAATCCCCAACACACCGACACCGTACAGCCCAACCACAAACATGACAATCGCCGCGATCGCAACGATCCACCCGAAGGCGCGATTTTGCTTGCGCGCGTTGGGAGTCAATACTTTGAGCGGGATTTTCGCGCCGGGGGCAGTCAGTTCCGCGATCAAGGCGCGCACGGCATCGTAATTCGCGCCGTTGGTGAAATCGACATAGTTCAGGTGATCGATCAGCTTGGGCGGCTGTGCGCCGTTGAGCAGGATCGGGATGATTTGCTGACCATTGTCGAGCGCGGTGTAGATCGCAGCCTGTACCACGCCGTTTTTCTCTTTTTGAACGGCAGGCGTAATCAGGGCGATCAGCAAATCCTCGCGTGTTTGCGCGGCGGCGAAGTCAACACTTAAGCCTGAGCGATTCAGTTCGGCGATCAAGCTCTCGGCGGCGGTGCGTTCTTCAGGTGGATAAATGATTTTGAGCATAGGTTATCCTTCAGTGCGATAAATACTGGCATACGGCTCATACGCACGAATGCCGTTCACGATATTCCAGCGATCAGTTTCGCTGAGGTCTTCAGCACAGGGCGGCAGCGTTTCCCACCCGTCATAGGTGTAGCGGAATAGTGCTTCGTCGCGGGTACGCGGCAGCCGGTCGATCAAATCTTGAATGCGTTCGGCTTGCAGCCAAGCACACGCTTGTGAAGCAAGCGAATTTCCGACAGTCACCGACGCATCAGTCGGCAAAATCGGATTGATCACTTCGGGCGGTGGGTTGATCGCCTGATCATACTCGGCGGTTGTCTCGTTGATGATAATCACGGTTGCGATTAGTAAGGCAATCCCCGCCGTTATTGAGACGACTGCGACTGTCACCGCCGCCGGGCTCAAATCGAACATCCGCAGATAACGCGTGAGCGGAGATGACGCGGCATAGATGAGGGCTGCGATCACCGTAAGCAGCGCGCCAATATTGAGTAAGCTCGGTGGGCGGGATTGAATCACCGACGCTTCTGCCGAGATCATCCATTGATACGCCGCGCGGCTGATCTGTTCGTGATCGACGGTGACACGCGTCCACCACTCACCTTGTTGATCGATATCTGCTGCCGCGCCGACGTACAAACCGCCGCCGACATTCTCAAGAAAGTGGACTGCGCCGCGTATATCGCGCGATGGGCTGCTGTTCTGGAGTGTAATATCTGCATCATCGACGGGAACGCCTGCCCGCTTGATTAGCACGTCAAACGTATTC
>CALBRY010000012.1 GCA_937927665.1 uncultured Chloroflexota bacterium | reverse complement strand
ATGGGCAAACTGAAGGGCAGGTCACCCGTCTCAAGCTGATTAAGCGTCAGATGTACGGGCGCGCGAAGTTCGATTTGCTTCGTCTTCGCGTTATCCATCCGCCCTAAGCTCACACAAAGTGCGGATGAGCCATTAAATTGGGGGTAGACCAAAATCGGTATGACCAGCGTGTGTGATCATAGCCTGCGTAAGCAGGAGTTCAAGCTCATCGATTTGAGTCTATTCAATAGTGAAACGGCATCGTATTCCAGATGGCAAAAAGATCTCTGCATGAGCTACAAAGGCCGTTGTATTAGGAGCTACATATCCCGATTCCTTATTACGAACACTCGAAAAGGCTCTGATCCCGTTCAGCGCAGTGCTGAGGCAGTAACGAAACTGATAACGGGGTCCTCCGAGGAGACCACCGCCCCTGTCTTCCACGGCGACCAATAATAAGCGGTGGTTGGTGACCACAAGTGAAACACAAGACCCGCCTTGGGCTAAAGGACTATCAGAAGATGAACCCGGACGGGAGGGGACAAACGAGCTCATTAGCGTCCCCGAGAACATCCCTAGAATTGTTTCACGAGGATCAAGATGCTGCTCTAAGTCCTTTCGACTTATCATGTCACACTCCTCCAAGTACCCCCGACACTCCATCGGTGAGCCACGGCTTGACGAGATCTAGAGTCACATTCCCGGCGCTATTTACTGCCTCCATGTACCGCCGAGTCCCGTTATCGAGAACAGCACCGCTGCGCAGGGGCTGAATTGACAAGATTGAAAGCAGCAGTACTGCTCCAAGTCCCCACCCGAAAGCACCGCCGAGCAAGCCTCTCAGCAGCCTTGTCCATCCGCTCTCCGGCGCTTCCGGTCGTCTTTGGCTGGGCAGTGACAAGGGTTTCCAAAGGATGCTGTAAAACATATAGATGACGATAAAAAGAGCCGCCCACGAAATCAAGAACGCCAGCGCGCTCTGTTGGCTACCGATAGGATTCGGACTTGTGGAGTTCTCGAGAATATACGTGAAGAATTCGTTGTGCTGAAGCGCAAGTACAAGTGCGACGTAGCCCGCGAGCAGCATCCCCAAGACGGTGCGCCACGAACCAACCAGACCGACAAGCAGGAGAAATAGTGCCAGTCCTACCGGAAGCAGCAGTAGTGGGTTGCTTGAATTCATTATCCTCCGCCCCCTACATCGTCTAGGCTGAGACGATACGCGCTCTGCCCTGTTGAACTATCACTTTCGTTGGTTTTCACCTGCGGAATGACGCTCACCACGAGCTGCGCCAGAGTCTCGCTGACTCCCGAAATCCAGAGGATGCGCGGCTCAAACTTATTGCCCTCGCTGAGCCTCACAGAGACGGAAGGGGCATCGGTTGGATACGTGTCAGGGCAGGTGAAGATTATTTCATAGGTGTGTACTTTCACCGTCGCCCCTTTGAGCGCGTGTTGAGTCTCGAAGACTTCGAATGATTTGATCTGCCCCGCCGTTTGGAGGCTCAGAAGTGCTGCACGTTCTCTCTCAACGCGAGATGCCTGATTGGACGGTGTCCTTGTCTCGATCAGGGGGACTTCCACATTCGGGTCCGCGGGCGGTTCATACGTCGTTCCGGGCACCGCTCGGCTCAGCAGAGGAAGCACTTCCTTCAGATTAGCGCCCGACGAGGCAATATCACTTATTGCCTTGAGTGCGCTCTGCTGAACATCCGCCACCAGCTTTGCCCGCTGTGCCTGCATATCCCGCTGGTGCTTCCTGTCAGCCATTTCATCCTGCAAATGTGCTGCTTGGCTGTCGATTTCGTGTTGGTAGCCCGCTTCCATCACTCGATTCCGTCCTTCGATATCGATCAACCCGCTTTGCGTCTCCGCAATCCGCTTTTGGCGAGCAATTTCCAGCAGGCTCTCATCCCCGCTCGGTATTGCCTTCAGGATTTCTGTCACTGCGTAATGCCCGTTCAGGGTTGGCGCATTCTCAAGGTGTCTCTTTAACGCTGTCCGCAGTTTGCCGTCATCAGCGACAATGCTGTCGAGTGTATCCGAACGAATGTATTCGGCTACCAGACCAATAATCAGGTCTGTCAGTTCGACAAGCGGTGACTGCAGTGCCGCAACGTAGACTGGATTGACCACCATATACTTCACAGATACCGTCAGCGTCAGATCAAGCCCGTCCTCTGTTAATGCCTTTGCGCTGATATTTGTGAGCGGGGCTGGCTGAAGCAAGACCCGACGGAAGAACCGGTTTTTTCCTATCGCGCGCAGCCAATCGACGGTCAATGTAGTTCGAGGAACCAGTTGACCGTCGCAGACGAGCGCTTCTACGCCTTCCTCAACATGCTCCCATCTGAGAATGCGGAACATGTGAAAGGCAGGTGAAGCCAATCCATTACCACCGGGTAAGTTGACAACCTCAGATATGGGCATTTTAGCAAGCTGGTCATCCGAATGCATTTGAAACTCCTGTTAGTGACTCGCATTCTGGTCAGAGTGGATTTCGGTTTCGGTCTGCACACGCATCTTCGCAGTTGTCGCAACGTAAAGGAGGCGATTCCCCTCCTCCCACGGCATGACCAGATCGATCCGACCGCCATTTCGAAGCTGTATTTGAGCGTTTGGTGCATGCGACGGATACTCTTTTGAACAGTCAATCGACAAGACAAAATCCGGGAAAACGATCTGCGCCTGACCCGGAGCGGTCTGCTTTTCTGAATGGGGGCTGATGAGAACAGCTGTGATTCCCAGCGCAACCTTGTGTCGTTCCAGCATCTGCTGTTCTTCGGCAAGCAGATCCTCTTTAGTTACCACCAATCGAGGGGTATCCATCGCAGAAGTCGTACTGGTACTTTGCAGCAAATGTCGAATTTCTTCGAGCGCGCCCTTCGGATTGACACCGGCACCTGCAATTTGCCCTACCATGATCATAACTTCTTGCAGTGTCCTTGCTTGATTTTGTACATGCAGCATCTGCAATTCTCGGTCGGTGTCTCGTCCTTTATAGAAGTCCTCCAACTCACGCTTCTCTCGTTCAATTCTCAGATCAGTTTCAGCGATCTTTTGTTTATTGATCGCTTCTATGTCGATTAAGCCTGTTCTGCTTGATTCTTCTCGTATCTTACGAATAATTTCAATAATTCTTTGATCTCCGGTCGGCAGCGCTTTCAAGACCTCCGTAACTGCATAATACCCTCGTATACTGGTGGAGTGTTCAAGCTGCACTTTCAGTTTCCGTCGGATTGCTCCTTCATTATCGCCCACGAGATTCTCAAGCGTATCGGAGCGGATATACTCAGCAATTGCGCCTTTGATCAATTCGGAGAGCTGGGTGAGCGGTGTTTGCTGCGTCGCAACATAAATCGGATCGGTCACGTTGTACTTCACCGTGGTTACTAACGTCAGCTCAAGACGGTCAGCCGATAAGGCTTTTTCGCTCAGATCATTGAGCGTGGGTGGTTGCAGCAGCACACGCCGAGCATAGATGGGTTTCCCTATGAGACGAAGGGGTGTGAAGCATATCCTTGATCGATGGACAACCTGTCTCCCATCGATCACAACGCATTCTTTCCCTTCCTCGACGTGAACCCAGCCCGCGATACCAAACCACGGCAAGTTTAGGGGAAAGGTAGCGGATGCCAATCCGTTACCTTTGTTCTGAGGCAGTACGGCATCCTCGATCGACGGGCGTGTAGTCGCGCCCTCAGAAGCTTTGGCGGGACGTCTGACCTGACGCGCGAAGCTGATGACTACGAGCGCGATCAGCGCGCCGACGCCAACTATCAACCAAGTCGTCAGCGGAGTACGCTCAAGAACGTTTCGAAATTCCGCGAAGACTCCAGTTGGACGTACAGACATCAACTGCGGGGCTGCCATGATCAGAAATAAAAGCACCAGAGACAGCGACTGCACAGCCGCTCGTCTGTAGTGTGTTCGATTGTCCATATCCCCTCCTACAGTGAGTGCTAGACTATTCGGCTTACATGGTCGTTGCCTCGAGCGAGAGAATCAATCGCTGTTAACGTATGCGATGCTGTAAATGTAATAGCAAGTAAAGGTTCATAGGATTTCAGATTACCTATAATCGCACCTCAGTTTTCTTCGTCTTCGGCGTCTTCATGCTCCGCGACTCCATAAACGCCGCTATGAAACCCCTCAATGGTTCCAGCATCGGGATTAGGATTGTAATCGGGTACTTCGGCTCTCAGCTTACTCTCCCGTTTTTGGTCGGGCATTGGAGTATCGGGGTTCATTTCCCAATGGCGTCCGGTGCCAAACTCGAACCTTTCGACAGTACCTGTATTTTGGTCTTTCGTTGATATTGTAAGCCCATCTTTGTGCCAGTGAAGATGCGTGGACTTGCCCGGTTCATCATCGTTCGTCAGTACTTTGCCAAAACTCGCGGTTTCTTCAATTGCCTCTATTTTTTCAGGTTCTTCTTCGTCGAGTGCTTGATCCTCGGTTGCGGCTGTATCTCTAGGATCGCCAGTTGGTTTGATAAGGTCTCCTTGTTTTTCCGGTAGAGATTCCTTGTCACGAGCGGGACCGGTTTCGGTTTCCGGAGTCCACGGTGGGAATTCTTCTGGTTCGGGCACGAGATCCTCTGATTCAGCCGTTTCCCCAAGTGGCAGAGCCTCGGATGATTCGGGAGTAGCTTCTACGATTTCTGGCATCGCTTCGTCGGGTGATACTTCTGCTGGCGAATATCCGTCGGTTTCCATCGTGTCGCTCCCTAAGAACTGTTTTCTGAATGAGAGAATTTCCCAAAGCTCTGCAATATTGCACGAGCTCGGCTTCGCTGCTCCTTCGCTACATTTGACATGTCGCCCCGTGCGTTTATGATCGGTTCCAACTCATGCGCGAGATAGCAGTAAACGATTCCCCGAACTTGCTCATTTGGTCGACCTTGAAAACGAGATGCAAGCCAAGTGCTGATAGTGGCAACCAAATCATTGCGCTGTTGAGGCAAAGCTTCGAGCGTGGCTGCATACAATGTCTCCCGACACTCTTGCCAGAAATTGTCACCTGCAGCCAGTTCAGTGCGAACCGTAGCCCCGTACATGCACTTTCCGCTTTCGTGAAGCACCTTGCAAAAAGCACAGCTCTTCATAGGAATAGACATCAACCAGGCAAGGTCGTTGGTTGACATTCGCCACGTTTCATAATTTGGCAATAGTTCTGTGCCTGCAATCGTCCGAGGGAGCTGGATGTGAAATCGTTCGATCTGCTGTACCATGAATTCGTGGACTGCTTCATCAGAGTCATCGATTATGGGTGTGTCATCCGCATGCTGAAACTGGTCGAGGTAGTTCCTAATCTGTACAAGCACCGGTCGCCCGTTCGCGCCGCGCAGGATCGCCTGTCCGGTAGGCAGGGTTCGTGCGAAGTCACGCTGCTGCTTGTTTAAGCTAAGAATGTCGGCGAAAAGCTCAAAGCTGCTTTGTTCTTCCAACCAGTGCATGATTTTCAGATAGGTATTCCCAATCGCACCTGACACGAGTTCGGTAGGGATTTGCTCGGCGATCAAGATGCCCTCATTAAATCCCCGCACTTCGGCGAGGATGTTGGCAAAATCCTCGCTCGCTTTCGCGCGGGGATCGGCTGATGTTTCAGAGCCGCCGCTTCCCTTCGATGACATCAGCCTGTGAGCCTCTTCGATCAAGGTGATGTGCTGCTGGGGATGGGTTTCGCGTTTGCGTCGATCCGCCAGATGGGATGTCAGCGACATCAGCAAAAAGCCCATCACAAGTGATGAGTCCTCTGTACTCCCGACACGCCCGATCTCCATTACTGTTGGGTGCGTGAGAATTTGTTCCCAAGGGGCACCCTGTTCCACATTGAGGACATGCCCGGCGTTTTGAAGCAAATCGCGGATTCGAATCTCCGCCCCCTGACGGATAGTGCCTTTCGCTTCCTTTCCATAGTCCCGTGTCATTTGCTCTGATGTCTCAAGCAGTATTTCGTAGAAGCGGCTGAGCAGTGGTGTATTCGTCAGGTCAGCGCCCTTGGCTGTCCGAAGGTCGCACACACTTACCTCCTCGTATGTCTTTCTCAGTGCAGCTCGGTATACCGCTGGCAATGGATCCCACATCGAGAACGCTGCTGTAAACGCTCGCATCAGCAGACTCATGTGTGTACGCACGAGAATCTGCGAAGGAACGTGGAATGGATTGAAGCGGAAAGGGCTGGTCGTGTCGTCACCGAGCGTGAAGATTAGCAGTTTATCACGCACGTTGGGATCAGCCTGAAGCAGTCGATAGTCTGGTTTGTCAATCGGATAGATCACGAGAAATGGCACCGGCGGGCTTCCACGCCAAAGCTCTGTCAAGATATGCAGACACGTATTCGTTTTGCCGCTGCCAGTACTGCCCGCGACCAACCCGTGCCGTTTCAACTGCGACAGCGAAATCCAGAAGTCGATATTCGTGGGCGTTCCGCGGTGGATAATGTTTCCAATCGATACGGAATTGGTTTGCTCAAGCGCCGTCAGCGTTGCAGGAAGGACAAAGGGGTGATCGCGCACTATGAGTCCCGGCAGATGTCCGCTTTCCGGTGGTACAGGGAGTCTGAACGCACCCACTGCCTCGTAACTCATCACCAGTGAGGACAAGCGCCATAAAGGTAACGTCGGATCCGACTGCTCCCAGGGCTGAAATTCCAGTAGAGAAAAATTCTTGAAGGCGATCTCTACGTTGCCTGCTTCGGCGGGCCTAACCTCAGACCACAAGCGCGGTTCTGAGGTCGAGTTGTTCATGATCTCGGAACCAAGCGCGGCAACAACATCGAGAGGCGGTTCTTCCTCTCCAATCACCTGAATCTTCACCATAAAAAGATGATTACGTTGATTGATCAACGGGTCAAAAGTTCTTACAAGGTCATCAAAACGCTCTTTCCGATACTGGACAAGCCAGTTTCCCGCCTCTTCCGCATTCTGCAGGAGTTTGGCGTAGCGCTGCATCATCTGATTGATCCCGCGCTGCTCCTCTAAGGACAAAGATGTTGGGCGAAGGCAGATACTCGCGACGCAGCGCTGACTTTGCACGGCGAACGTCTCAAGAAAACGCGACATCGCGCTGAAATCGATTGTCGGGCGAAAGGGGTGGGGATAGTATCCCATAAACTGATCACGATCTTCGTCGTCCCCCCTTAACATGGGGTCGCGATCCTCGTATTTCCTGATCTCAACAAGACTAGAGAAGCCGTTCGATTTCACTTCAATAGGTTGGAGAGCGAGTCTGAGCAGTTCAGGGTTCGACGGCATTACTCTACCATTAGCACCAGCATCTGCTGTTATCGTTTGAAATGGATAGTTAAAAGGGTCTTCGAGCGGAAAGTAACTGCGAAATCTGCGCCAGAGCTGAACCGCTCGTGACTTCGCCTGTTCTCGATCCTCGTGGAAGACCTTTCCGATAAAGAAGATGTGGATGGTGTTGTAAGGCTGTCCCGGGTTGGGAATCGACACAAAGCGCAGATCAAATGTCTCCGCTGCATCGTCCTTGCAGCTGCTCAAGTCGTTTAGAAAGCGGATCTGCCGGCTTGCAATCAGCTTGATTCGGCTTGCCTCGCCTGTGATCATCCGCGTGAAGTCATCCGAGAGGAAGCTGGGAATAAAAGGGACAAAGGTCACGAAAAACGCATGATAACCCAGTTGAGAGTTGAGATGGTGCCCTGCGCTCTGATAACTGGGCTGCGGACCTTCAATGAATACAAATGGGATTGACACAATTAGACGCCAGTCTCGGTTTCCCGCCAATTCCGGAGTATTGAGCTGCTTCCATAGATCGTATTGTAGCTCATTACGAAAAGTAGGTGATACAGTCTGCAATTCGTCTAAAGCTGACAGATATTGAGTTTGTTCGGTGAGCTTGAGATGAAATCAGCATCCAAATACGTGATCATACACAAAGGCGTGCTGGACTCGCAGAACACCTATATGTTCTGAAGAATGGCGCATAGAATATGAGTAACAAGCGAATTCGGAGTATAGAAAGGGTCGGCAATGTTCTGTACGAGCTGCGGCACCGCGTTACCAGACGCTGCCAATTTCTGTTCCAACTGTGGTCTACAACTGAACGAGGGTTTTCAACGGCAGCGAACCACGAGAACTCAATGGGAGTACTGCGAAATTCACACCGAACAGGTCTCTCCAACACAAAGTGGTCGGATTTCAAATAAACCTGGAACAAGCCAATTCTGGGCAAAAGCCGTAAGCCCTAAAGGCGTTTACAGGGCAGGATATTCCGTTTCTACTTGGCCATCTGACCAACATGGATACTCGGGGGACTCCAAGGTAGATACCGCTTGGGATGAGCTCTTTACGCAGTTGCTCAAGGACGGTTGGGAACCATTCTGGACGCAAAAAGAGCACGACGCGTTTGCCTGGCAGAAGCAGTTTAAGCGCCTATACATTGCGGAGCTCTGACGAAGTGCCTTAGCGTTCTCAGCAATTCAATCTGCATCTATGCATCTTTGTGGAGGGCTATGATGCCAAAATGGGAATATCTGTCAATAAGTTTTGCTTGGCAAGAGAGACAAAACAATTGGGGATGGTATGCCGAATCGGTTAACGGTCAAACAGCGCAAGTCGAAGAAGACCTCCATCGCTATCTGGAGAAATTGGGAACAGAGGGGTGGGAACTGGTTTCAGAGCGCGAAGTTTGCGACGGTTATGAATATATTACCAAGGTTTTCCGGGCTAATGCTGAGACTCCCGAAGCAGTGTCTTACCTAAAGAAAACGTATCCTGACTGGAAGACTCCGCCGAAATTCTCTCCAGAAGCGATGGAGTGGATACTGAATACGTGGGGAGATTCAACATGGGAATTGGTTCACCTACAACCTGTGGACGGCGAGGGGCGTAACGGAGACATTTATTATCATGGTAACACTGGCAGCTGGACAAACGCGTTCTTTGGTGCCTTCAAACGCCGCAAATATCGAATAACTATGCGCTTCAAACGACCCAAGGACTAGCCGGCGCGGTGCGTTTCCCACCAAATATTAGTTCATATCACCAGAACCAACGTTGTCATAATGCGCGAAATGAAGGGGTTGCAGCAGCGGTGTCACCTCGCATCACATCCGTTTGAGGATTTCTGCCTTCTTGTTCTGGAACTCCTCTTCGGTAAGCACCCCAGCATCCCGTAACGATGCCAGCTGCGCGAGCAAGTCGGCGGGTGTGCCGCTAACCTGGGCCGCCTGCTGGTTCTTCTGCCGCTTGAGCCACTGGACTTCGCCATCTGTGTCCACACTCACAATTTCCCAGCCATCTTTGAGCAGTTGCTGAACCAGTTGGCCACGCGCCTCTTTTATCTGTTCGTCTAGAGCGAATTCATTTGTCCATATCAATTTCCTCAATCCAGGAATTTGATACTCAGGACTGTGGGCGACGGTGGTCCATCCTGACGCGTTCGGAGTCTCCGCAACGAATCGGTAAACTGCCGAAGCAAAGATGTTCCAGCTCTCACGCAAAGCCTCTCCACGAATTCTGCATGTCTCACTGGTTTCAGTCATTGGGAACCCCTATAACTTCGGATCAAATCGCTCCAACAGGTGTTGCATCACCAGATTGGCTATAGACCACGGATTAACCTACTCGATCTATTTTACACCTATGTCTATTCCTGACATCGATCGCTGTCGCTCATTCTCATCGAGACTGTGCAGATCCTCGGGTTTCGGCATTACAGGCTCAGGTGTAACGCATACCTGGAGTCTGTTATTATGGTCTCATCCGGAGACGGAATAGTGCAAGTGGACCGACCTCTCAATTCGGGATCAGTCCACAAGCGCTGATGAAACGCGTGCCGTGTTTCATCATGAATCCGCAGATGACGCGTAAGAAACAGCCACAACGTTAACTCTCCGCGAATGCGAGCCAGAGCGAGTCTTGCGGCAATCCATAGGTTGACGGACCTTCGACAAAGACATTGACAGCACCATCTGATTCGTTAATCCGCGCGAGCAAAGTCATCAACCAAGTTTGCCGGCGCTCATATTCCCTGCCGGCACTCCCGTTTGAATTTCTCGTACAACCGCACCTTCGTTCGCAATCGCATTTGAACTTTGCGGCATTGACGTGTCCCATCACCGGTGATCACGGTCACATGCCCCTGCCCTTCCTCACGGACAACCTGAATCTTGCCGATGTAGGGAATATCGACCCATTCTCCACTGGCGATCTCCTCTGCCAAGACTTCCAGATACCGCTCAACCGACTCGCGGACAACGTCTATGGTTAAGCTACGCCGCTGGCGAGCGACGTGTGCGACTCGTTGCGTATGGTTAATGTTACTTGCTCCTAATCTGATAGGTTGTCGGTTGCAAACTGACACTACCGACTACCGACAATACCGACAATTTGTCGTCGGTTGTCGGCCTGTCAGTTTTGTCGGTCAATTACCCCTAACCGCTAACGTATTCGACGGCGACAAACCATTCGGCGCGATCCATGCGCCGCTCTTCAATTAGCCCGGCGCGTACCAGATCGCCAGCCAATCCTCGTGCCTGCTTAGCCGAGAAGTTCAAGTTGCGGTATAGATCGCGCAAGCCAATGCCAGCTTCACCAGCTTGGCGGATCGCATTGAGCAGACGATCTTGCTGACGTTTTTCCTGCACCGCTTCGCCGCTCTTATCGAGCTGCTCCAGCAGGCGGTGCGCACTCGTGCGCCAACCGTCACAGATCGCTTGCGCGGCGTTCCAATACTCCACCGTGACGGTCGGTGCATCATCACTCGACTTGAGCCAATCCAGCGCGGCGAACAAGGTCGCCAGCTTGAACGCCTGCACGTGCATCCGCCCATATACGCCTTTCAGCCGCTCATCGAGCTCTACCTCCCGGCGCGGATCACACAAGCGGCGCAGTTCATCGCCGTACCGCTGACACTCTGCCCAACACTTGACATCTGGGCGCAACGCTCCGGGCGCGGACCAGCCCATCTCGGTCATCTCCGGTGCAGGTAGTTTCTCGTGCAGTCGGCGCAGATCGTCGATCAGGTCAGCAGGCGCGGGTTGATACACTGACGAGGCGGGACGCTCGACGTAATTAGGTTCCGGCATGAGCAGCGCGAAGCGGACGAGCAAGCCATTATCCCAGTCGCCCGCGCTGATGGCGCTGCCCAAACTGGCGGGCGTAGTCACGCCAAGGATCGAGAGCGCCGCGTTCTCAACCACGTTCAGCCCGGCCTGCGTGTCCTTGTCGAAATAGTCGGGACAGTCATAGAGTTCCATGAGCAGGTCTTTCATGCCGACCATGTAATCCCGTTTGTTGATCGCGCCGAACAAGCCCGACACCTCATCTTTGAGCAGTCCACGCTGCGCAGCGAACGGTTGCGCTTGGGTGAAGCGGTCTTTCTGCTCCTTCGTCAGTTTGTCGAAGTTGGTCGGCATCCGCCCGGCCAACGCCTCCTGAAACCGCTCCGGCGATCCGGGCGTGGGCATGAGCATGTGTGGGATAGCAGCGCGGGCGACGCTCTCCGCCAGCTTATACGCGGTCGATTTGCGGTAAAAGGTCGTCCCGGCGACCAGCATCAGATACAGGTTCGGGTAAATCCGCACACCCCACGGCGCTTCACCGTACAATCTGCGTCCGACGGCGGTCGCCAGCAGCCACAGCCCGGCAGCCTGATGGAAGATCAGCGGGGTCTGGTTGCCCGTCGCGCCTGCCCACGTCATGTAGCGTTCCAACCAGTCGGGCAGCTTCAACGATGGTGCTGACGGCTCATCGCGCGGCGGATCGGCGGGTGGTTCGCGGCGGCGGGTGATCTTGGGCGGCTCAGGTTTTTCGACCAATCCACCCAAATGCACCGGATCGATGTTCAACCGCGTGCAAATCTCCTTTGCCAGCATCGTCCCGCACAAATAGCAGTACCCGTAGCCACTGGCGGTATTGAACCCGAAGGACGGATTCCGGTCACCGTGCTTGTGCCGTTCGGGGTACAAGCAGCGACCGTGCAGCCACTCGCCGTGCGGCTTGAAGCCCTGCCCGACCAGCACGCGGCTGATTTCCGCGATGACACGGTGGTTGAGCGGCGCATCCCCACTCGGCGCGCTGATCCTGGGTGGCTGCCACATGCGTGTTTCTTGCCGGGGTTTGAAGGCTTCCACCCACGCCACTAGGTCGTCAAGATTCGGCACACGCAGGATGTCGAGCGGCTGTTCGACCCGGTACGACTGCCCGGTGATCGGGTGAATGCTTGGCGGCGCGACCACCTGCCGCCCCTCGGCGCATACCTCCAAGTGACCAATGGGTGTGTTCATCGCCTTGACGCTCGGCGGCAGTGTATCGGCGTAGAAATAGACATGCCGTCCCACGCCTCCGCCGCTGGCAACGGTATAGGTCTGCGCCAGCGTTGGGAACGTCGCGGCAAAGGCAGCATAACCCGCTGCCCCATCGAGATCGAGGACGACCAAATTGCCCGACACGCTACCGCACACGATGCCGACGTTGCCGAAACTCCATGAGCGGATCGTTTGTTCATCTGCCCTTTTCTGCTGGTACTCTGTCCAACTCTTCAATGCCGGACGTTTTCCGTCCAGCGGGATGACACTCAAGCCGAGCGCGGCGTAGGCCAGCGCGGCAGATCCAATAGATTTGCTGTGTGCCGCCTGAACGATAAGTGGGATAGTCGAAAATGACATCAGGTTTCCTTTGGTTCGGATTCAACGAATGTAAAACCGTTGGACAACGATCTGAACCTGATGTATCCTCAAGTTGACGAGACAAGAGAATTATCAGGTTCACCCAAACCGCCAGCTGCTCACGCTGGCGGTTTGGTTTTCTGGCTCGCGACCTCACTCTCAATCCACTCGCTCACCATGCCGTGCAGCTCAACGCCCTCGCTAATCGCCTCGGCCAGCAGTGCGCCCGCGTCAATCGACTCCTTACGGAGGCGCTCGGAGAGCAGGTGAAGCGTTTGCAGGTTCAACCACAGGGTGACTGACAGCAATCGCTCCACCTGGTCGACCCGCCGTCCAAAGGCTTTGGTGAAGTGCTTGCGACTGCCGATCACATCTTCCTGTTCGTCGAGGAAGGCGCGCAGCGCCGTGCGTACCACCTCGGCTTTGGCTTCGTCACGCCCGCGCGCGACCTGTTCCAGACGGTCAT
>CALBRY010000011.1 GCA_937927665.1 uncultured Chloroflexota bacterium | reverse complement strand
TCTATTTCTTGTCGTTGGCGTTCATGCGCTCGGCAACGCACCGACAACCTTGTTCGCTACCGCCCCGTTTCTTGAGCGAAGCGGCGAATCCTTCCTGATTTACATGATCGCGTTCGTAACCCTGTTCGCGCTTCCGCTGTGGCGGGCAAGCCGTCGTACACTTCCCCGCCTATCACGTGAACCCGAAGCCGCATAGACGGCGGCTTTGCTATTCCTCATCCATCACGCGGATTCCGCGCGCGATACCGGGTTCGCGGTAAATTTTCCCCCACGCTTCCAGCGCCTCCAGCACGGTGATCACATGACTGGCGGAAATATGGCACGCGCCGCCAATCTCACGAATGGAAGGCGAAAGATTGCCATGCTCTCTGCGGTAGCTCTTGATAAAGGCATACACAGCTTTGAGAGTCGGATCATTTTTAGAACGATAACGGCGCGGCATTGGATGGCGCTCCTCTCTGCCGCAAAAGGCATTACAAGAATCCAACAAAGTGCCTCTCATGGTAGCACAATAGTTCGTAGAACAAGTGTACGAACATCGTGCTGGTAGGGTTAGCACATGGTTTTAATCACTCAGGGTGTAGAATAAACGGGTATCTTTGTAGGCATGATTTGCGCGAACACTCCTCATCTCATCAGTAGGGATGAGGCGGCAGGCACAATATAAGGAGAAAAAGCAGCACATGGAATTCTTCAAACGACTTTTCGGCGGCGGCACAACCAGCCCGTCGAGCGGCAAAAAAGGCGCACCCGGCGACCGGGGGATTTATTTCTTTGTTCAACCCGATGGCTGCGAAGAAGTGATCCGCGTCCGCATTGATCCGATCAACGATTTAAGCGAAAGCGACGACGGCAAGACATATCATGTCCGCAAGCTCGCCAGCGGGGTGAAGTGTTTTAAGCGGGTAGAAATGGAATTCGCCTTTAACGCCAATAAGCAGTTGGTCGAAAAAGACGTGAAGGGCGGCACGTTGGTCGATGAAACGGCGTGGATCGCGTGGACAAGCACGCAAGCCTAGCCGGGCGCAGTGTGCGCCGCCCCTGAGATAAAACGGGGATGATTACGGGTTATTCGGGTCTTTCGGCTTTAAGATCGGCATCTGCGCGATAACAACCGCCTTGATCGCCTCGGCATCTTTGAATGGGGCAGCGGCATTGTTGTGTTCCACCGTGCAGGTTTCCACTTTCAAAAAGTCGGTCTTTTTACCGTCCTGTTCCGGTGGGCGGTAAAAGTGCTCGATCGATTGGCGGATACGCGTTTCGACCCGCTGGCGAATATTCGCAACCCGATCCACGGTACTGATCAAGGAGAACGTCTCCGGGCTGTAATGCCCGACAAAATCATCCTCGTTGCCAAACTCGCGGACTGCATTGCGGATCATCAACGTGGCGGCGCGCAAAAGCTCATCCGATGCGACAAACCCGGACATCTCGCGCAGCGATTCCAACCCATCGATATGGATCACCAACAGTGACCACGGATGTTCTGCCAGCACAATCTGGTTGAGTTTTTCATCCAGAATCGGCGGTTCGGGCAGTTCCGTCACCGGGTTGATCAAATTGGTTTGGCTGGCGCGCTGGATCGCATTACGAACGCGCAGCCGAAGTTCTTGAATATCAAACGGCTTGGTGATGTAATCGACGACGCCGAGTTCTAGACCTTGCAGTTTATCAACCCGATCCCGTTTTTCGGTCAGGAAGATGATCGGCACGTCCTGAGTGCGCCGCTGTGAGCGCAGTTGGCGGCATACCTCGTAGCCGTTGATGTCCGGCAGACGAATATCCAACACGACCAGATTGAAGTTTTCCTCTGCGCTGATGCGGAGTGCTTCTTCGCCCCATGCTGCCGTCCGCACTTCATAATTCTGGACGGAAAAATACGCGTTCAGCATTTCGGACAGATCAAGATCGTCCTCCACAATCAGGATGCGCGCTTTGTCGTCCGCCATTTACGCTAGATCAATCCTTCCAACGCTTGAACATTGCGACCGAGTTCAAGGAAAATAATCCCCAACTTGGCTTCTTTGCGCGCCAAGACGGTGAGCACGGCTTCTTCCCCGATTGCGTTGAGGATGACATAACCGTTTTCGCCTTTGACGTACACCTGTTTTAACTCACCACGACCCAGCTCGGAGGAGATACGCTCGCCGAGCGAGAGCATAGCAGCGCTCATCGCGCTCACGCGATCTTCTTCATAGCCAGCCGGGAGCGACGATGCGAGCGGTAAACCGTCCACACTGACGATTGCCGCAGCTTCGACATTCTCGATGTTCGCCTGCAAATCGCGCAGACGTTGAACTAATTGTTCGGTGCGTGACTTCGCCAACGCAGTTTCTCCTGCCGATGAAAGCCGCTTACGCGGGACTGGGCGCGTTTCCCCTTGTGCATGCGGTTAGTATAATCCTACCTGCCCAGTGTCGCAACAAACGATACCGCTGTGATGAATGATGGGTAACGAGCCATGAGTCCCATAGGACGTTTTTCGCTCACTACCCATCGCTTTATGCTTAAATCTGCTTGCCGGTTTGTGTGGTGCCGACGCCGAAGATGCGCCCACTCAAGCGGAAACCGTTGTCTTCCAGTTTTTCGACGAATTTCGGGCGGAAGCCGGTCGGCTCAAGTTTGCCGCCGCTGACCGTTCCCGGTTCGTTGCCACGCTGACCCGGCAGTTTGTAGAGGAACACATCCTGAAATGTGATGTTTTCGCCTTCCATGCCTTGAATTTCGGTGATCTGCGTGATCTTGCGCGCTCCGTCCTTCAAACGGGTTTGCTGGATGATCATATCGACCGCGCTCACGATCTGGCGGCGGATCGTATACAACGGCAAATCCATCCCACTCATCAATACGAGCGTTTCCAGACGCGCCAGCGTATCGCGCGGGGTATTGGCGTGGATCGTGGTCAGCGAACCGTCGTGACCGGTGTTCATCGCCTGAAGCATGTCGAGCGCTTCACCGGCGCGGCACTCACCAACGACGATCCGATCCGGTCGCATACGCAGCGATCCGCGCACCAGATCGCGGATTGTAAGCTGTCCGGTTTTTCCGTCCATACCGGGGAGCGGCGGGGCGGTTTCCAAGCGGACGACATGCCGCTGATTAAGCTGTAATTCGGCGCTGTCCTCAATGGTGACGATGCGTTCGCCATCGGGGATAAAACCGCTCAACACATTGAGCGTTGTCGTTTTGCCCGACCCGGTGCCGCCGCTGACGATGATATTCAGGCGCGATTTCACACAGGCGTCAAGAAATTCTGCAACTTCGGGCGTGAGCGATCCAAACTTGATCAGGTCATCGATCGTCAAGCGCTTATCGGGGAATTTACGGATCGTGATCGTCGTTCCCATCAGCGCGGACGGAAGCGTCACGATATGCACGCGTGAGCCATCCGGCAGGCGGGCATCGACCATCGGATTTTGACGGCTCAACTGGCGCGAAAGTGGACGCACGATGCGCTGTGCCGTCCATTGGATGTGATCCTCGTCATCCCAAACGATGTTGGTTTCAACCATCTTGCCCTTAAATTCCGCGAAGATCGTGTCCGGTCCGTTCACCATCACTTCGTTGCATTCACGGTTGCGGATGAGCGGATCGATTGCGCCAAAACCGAGCACATCATCGAGGATCATCTCGGTGAGCGCGGCGAACTCGTTGGCGGTCAAGCGAAATTCGGGGCTTTTTTGCAGCGCGCCAACAATCTGGCGGAGACGTTCGGTGATAATCGTGATCTTTTCGGGATCATCTCGCCGCCATGAATCCGCTTCATCAGGGGTTTTTAGGAGCTTAGGGCGCAGTGTACGGCGAAGCTGCGCTAAATTGGCGGGTGTGCGATGCTTTTCCGGTGATGAGGTGCTGGCGGCACGTCCACCGGGAGCGATCGGCTGCGGATGTGCGGCGGGTGATGCAGGCTCATTCCCGTACATCTGATCCATCGCTTCACCGACTGATTTAGAGTCTTTGGAACCGCTCTCGTTCAGCTTGCGCTGCAAATAGGACATATGCTTCCCCCGGAACTCTATTGATAACCGCATGACGGGATTTCTTGTTCCTATTGTAAAGCAATCCCGCCAAAAACAATGGAAAAGCTGTGCCGAGTGGGGGATACTGCATGTGAGAAATTAACGTACCGTAGTCAAGAAATGGAATGTGGGGAGAAACGCTGTGCTGCTACGCATCCTAATCGCCGCACTTTCTGCTTTTCGCGAAACGTTCGAATCATGGAATGCCGACCGCGCACCCCGTTTGGCGGCGGCTTTAGCTTACTATGCAATCTTCTCTATCGCGCCGCTGTTGGTGATCGTGGTCGCCATCGCCGGTGCGGTATATGGCGAAAATGCAGTACGTGGTGAGTTGAGCTTGGCGCTGCAAAATATTGTCGGCGCAGAAGCGGCAGATTTCGTGCAAGAAATCGTCATCAGCATCCAAACTGCGCCTTCCGGGCGGGCTGCGACGATCATTAGTATTGTCGTGATCGCATTCGGCGCGATGAACTTTTTCGCCGCGCTTCAGGATGCGCTCAACACGATCTGGGGAGTTTCGCCACATTTACGCGATGCACGGGCGGGGATCGTCTTTTTCATCAAGAGCCGTCTGCTGTCGTTCTTGATGGTGGGCATCATCGGACTGCTGATCCTGTCGTTTATCGCCTTTAGTTCGCTCATCAGCGCGGTGATCACGCTCGGCAGTAATATGAATGTGCTGCCGGGATTCCTGCCTACCCTGCTGCGTATCCTCGATTTGTTCCTCTCAACGGCGGTGCTTACGCTCCTGTTTGCGATCATCTTCAAAGTTCTGCCGGACGCGTATATCGCATGGGAGGATGTGTTTTTCGGTTCGTTGATGACCGGACTGCTGTTCGTGATCGGTGAAACCGCGCTGAGCCTGTATTTAGGCAGCGGCGCGGTTGCGTCGGTGTTCGGGGCGGCGGGTGCGCTCGTGGTGCTGCTGGTCTGGGTGTATTACTCCGCGCAGATTTTGCTGCTCGGCGCGGAGTTCACCCGTGTATTTGCCAAACGACGCGGCGCGCATATTCGCCCGCGTTCGCCGCGCCCGGATGCAGCGCCCGCTGTTGAGCCAGCGCCGCATTCGGAGCAGATCGAGGTGTGAGGTTAAATCTGCGGCTTGCGCGCCGTGATCCGTGCGCTAAACAGGCGCGGCATTCCTGCTTGGCGTTCGACGATAGGTTCAGCGTCGGCTTTATCGATCACCTGAATATCGGTAAATCCGGCGGCGCGCATCAATCCGGTGTACTCGTCCACCGGAATTGCGCCGGTGACGCATGAAGCCCATTTTGCAGCGTCCGCGCGCATTTCATCGCTGAACAGCCCCTCGGTCACGATGTCGCTAATGCTGATCCGCCCACCCGGTTTGAGTACACGGAACGCCTCTGCAAATACCGCGCTTTTGTCCGGCGATAGGTTGATCACGCAGTTGGACATGATCACATCGATGCTGTCTGAAACGACGGGCATCCGCTCGATCTGCCCGCGCCGGAACTCGACATTCGTCACGCCCATCTTGATGCGGTTTTCTGTCGCTTTGTTGAGCATGGCGGGGGTCATATCGATCCCGATCACATACCCTGTTTCGCCAACGCGCTGCCCCGCTAAGAAGCAGTCGATTCCGCCGCCGCTGCCGAGATCAAGCACCCACTCGCCCGGTTGAATCGCCGCGATCGTGACCGGATCGCCGCATCCGAGGCTGAGATTTGTCACCGATGCGGGAAGCGTATCGGTCATTGAAGCGTCATAAAGCTGAACAGGCGAAGCGCATCCGCACTCGCCATCACAGCATGAGCCGCCGCCGGTTGCGATTGCGCCGTAGCGCTCCTGCACGATTTCGTGAATGGGGATCAATTGATCGTTCATGACTTGTGTTCCTTGTCATTATATTGATGCTTATCGATAGATTGCGGCAACAAAAAATCACTCCACTGCCCGCCCATTTAGCGCTGTTCGATCGCGCTCACGGGGATTATCGATGCGGCGTAATCCGGCGCGAATTGCGAGACTAACTGCCCGCAGCACATCGTCACACGTTCTTGATTGAGCGTGTACCAACGGATGCGCCCTTCTTGGCGCACAAAGACCAATCCGGCATCTTGCAGCACCTTCAGATGATGGCTCACCGTCGGCTGGTTCACCTTGCCGTCGAGTTTATCCACCACATCAGTGACGCTGAGCCACACACAGCACAGATGCGACATGATCTGCTGACGGGTTTCGTCCGCGATCGCTTTGGCAAATACGAGTGATTGTGTATCCATATCCTCATCATATCGATAAGCGTCAATATGTCAAGTAGGAAAAATCATCAAGGCAAGGGCGCGAAGGAAAAATATCTCAAATGGGTGATATCCCTTCGCGCCTTTGCGTTAATTCAGCGTTTATATGGGCAGCACGCGCCGCAGATTGTGCATCAAGCGCGCCAGAAATACCGCGCGCGGCGGTGTGTGCGAAAGCCCCGGCGGTGTCGCCCATCCGGTGTCATACGTGATCGCCTGTGGACTGACGAAGCGCATCATGCCTTCAAACCCGTTGCGGCGACCTAACCCGCTCTCGCGTCCCGGTGCGCCGCCCATCGGAGCGCCCGGCGTGCCGAATGTCAGCATCGGGTGATTGATCGCCACATCGCCCGCGACGATCTGGCGCGCGATCTTTTCAGCGTGGGCGCGATCTTTCCCGAACACCGAGGCGGACAAGCCGTAGCGGTTGTCATTTGCCAAGCGGATCGCCTCGGCTTCGTTGGCGACTTTCATCACCGGCACGAGCGGTCCGAAGGTTTCCTCGCGCATCACTTCCATGCTGTGATCGACATCCGTGAGGATAGTCGGCTCAAAGAAAAGTGGACCGAGATCGGGACGGCGTTTTCCGCCGAATACGACTTTCGCACCTTTTTCGACCGCATCCGCGAGCTGCTTTTCGGTGCGGATCAATTCGCGCTCGTTGGTCAGGCTGCCAAAATGAACATCTAAGCCTTTACCGCCGCAGAAGTAAAGCTGATTGGCATTTTCGAGGAGCTTTTGCATAAACGGATCGTAGATCGACTGATCCACATAGATACGTTCGATGCTCACACACACCTGCCCCGCGTTTTCGAGCGCGCCCGTGAGCACACCTTTCGCAGCGGCATCGAGATCAGAATCGGGCATAACGATTGCCGGGTCTTTGCCGCCTAACTCAAGACTGCATGGGATCAAGCGTTCGGCGCAGCGCACCGCGATTTTGCGTCCGGTTGCCGTGCTGCCCGTAAACGAAACGTAATCGACATAATCCAGCAGCGCCGCCCCGGTTGATCCTGCCCCGGTAATGATTTGCACGACATCAGCAGGAATGCCGCTCTTATGCATCAATTCGATGGCGCGGATGGCGGTAAACGGCGTGACCTCGCTCGGCTTGATTACCGCCGTGTTTCCGGTGATCAACGCGGCGACAATATCGCCCACACCGTTGAGAAGCGGGTAATTCCATGGGGTGATAAACCCGACGACTCCATACGGCTTAAAAAATACTTTGGAGCGATGCACGATCGGGAAAGCGGGTTTGCGTGACTGCGGGCGTAAACGCCGGGGCGCTTCGCGGATGTTAAACTGCGCGATCAAGTCGGTGACGATGATTTCGGTGAGCGCCCCGCCTTCCGCCTTGCCCGTTTCGGCGCGGATCAAGTCGATCATTGCGGCTTGATCTTCCCAGAGCGCAAGCCGCCAGCGGTTGATCAAGCGGGCGCGTTCGCGTACACCAATCGCATTCCACGCGGGCTGAGCGGCGCGGGCACGCTCTACAGCGGCGCGGACTTCATCCTGCGTTTGAATCGGGATCGTGCCAATCGTTTCACCCGTGATCGGATTGCGAACGGTGATCGTTTTAAGTGCGTCGGTCGGAGGCGTATTCTTTTCAACCGTTACCATACTATTCGCTCACTTTTCAAAATAGGCTTACCAAAGAATGGGGATCGGGTATTGGGCAATCTGCGAATCGCTGGAAATCAGTGTCATGTTTTCATGCATCGCCTGAGCGATCAGCATCCGATCGAATGGATCGCCGTGGAGATTGGGGAGTGATTGGAGGGCATAAATGTGATCTGGGAGTATGGGCAGCAGCCGCAGTCCGTTCAATGTAGTCTGCTCCTGAATAATCTGGGAGAGAGGACGTCGAGCGGTAAGCTTGCCTAACTGCAATTTGATCTGTAATTCCCAGATTGATGCATAGCTAAGGAACAGCGTAGTATTGGGTGTCGCAGAAATCACAAGTACACGCGAAGACAGTCGTGATCGCTCGCCATCCCACCAGAGAAACGCGTGAGTATCAAGTAAACAATTCATCATCCTCTGACCACATATCTTCAGGGAGCGGATCGTCAAAATCGTCGCTTATCCACCAATTACCTTCATGAAGCCCTGCGATCCGCTCATGCGGTAGTTCCGGCGTAGTTTCTGCTTTCAACTGCACCGTGCCTACTACCGACGCACCCCGCACCACCTGAACTTCCGCCTCCGGGGACTCCGAAAGCAGCGCGATCAATTCAACCGCGCTCAAAGAGGTTTTTTCCAGATCAATCGTCACCATCGGGGATACCTGCTCAACCAATCGAATGGTGAGTCAAT
>CALBRY010000010.1 GCA_937927665.1 uncultured Chloroflexota bacterium | reverse complement strand
GTACTTGCAGAACAATAGTTCTCATGATACGATCTTGACGTAATCTCATCACACTATCGCATGCAGTTGACATAAAGCTCTGCACGACGTGCAAAAGAATGGTCGCACAGTCAGGTTTGCTGTCTCTTTATCCCACCTCCTGACCACGCGGCGCGCTCCTTAACAACCGAACAGGAACACCGCATCTTTGTCCTGAACAGGCGCGGGTCAAAACGCTTTACCCTCTTTTCATCAGGAAGGTTTAGCTCATGCAACTCACTCTCATGTCTGCTGATGTCCGGCGGTTCATGCCTACGTTCAATCCAAATCCAGAAGATCGGCTGATCGCCTGGGATGAATGGTTAGCGCGAGGCGGCTGCGAACCGGTTCTCAAGTTCATCCGATGGAGTAATGGCACGAACGCGGATGATGACGAAATCTTGCAGGAAACGCTTCTCACGGCATACAAAAAGGTGGAGCGCGGGCAATATGAGGATCGCAGTATCCCGTTTACCGCGTTCTTGAAGAAGATCGCATGGTACAAAATCATGGAAGCATCGAGACGCGACGCGGGCAGTGTTTCACTCGATGATTTCAGCGAGTACATTACGGAAGAGACGGGAGAACACGACAGCGTCGAAAAGTGGCGCGAATACGAAGTTCTCAGGAGTGCGCTGGTTACACTGCCACCCCGGCGGAGTCGTATCATCCTCTTGTACGAATACGGATATTCCACCAGCGAAATCGCGGATCATTTGGGGATACGTGAAGAACTGGTACGCAAGGAGAAAAGCCTAGGACTGCGGCAGCTTCGCGAGACTGTCATTACACAACTTGCAGGATAACAACATCTCGTGAACGACGGGTCGATTGTTTGGGGGTACTTGGGCGGGTCATTCAACAGGTTTCCGCTCGCCCAAGTCTCCTCAAGTGTAAGTTTTTTCGGTCTTTGCCTACGATTTTCAGCGTCAGTGCTTGGCGCTTGATTTTCAGGACAGGCGGTTTTGGGCAACCTTAAAACCGCTTGATTTCCGTGAAAAAACCTGCTATATTGCGGGGGCTGGAAATGCTTATTTTTGCCAGCTTTCCCCCTCCCGTATACCCCAATTCAGCTTGTTTTCCTGCGGTGTTTCGTATCCTTCGCACATGACGCTGTAGAATTTCGCCTGCTAGGAATGGCTGGAAACCTGATAGCAGCATTACCGCCCCAAAATATCCGCTATAATGTCTCAACGGCTAGATAGTTTGAGGCAAAGATGCGGCGGATCCCTCTGCTCGTCGTGTGCAGTTTCCTGTTCGGTTGTTACTCCCTGCTTACTCCAACCCAAGCCCAAAATAGACCCTTCATCCTCCCTGTTGCAGCGCCAGCCAGCGCGTCTACATGGTTGTTCGGTCAGCCATACGGCAACACGATTGGCGCTTATCTGCGCGGCGCGGATTGGTATGATGCGGGTCAACGTCTCCACTTCGGGATCGATCTTTCCATGCCTTGTGGTACGCCGATCCTCGCGATTGGCGCGGGGGATGTTCTGTTCGTGGATGATCTGGGATTCGGATCAGGTCCGCACAATGTGTTGATCCGTCATGCTGATGTTGGAGTGATTTCACTCTACGGTCATCTGCTTGACCGTCCATCCGTGCAGGCTGGGCAATTTGTGGAACAGGGCGCTGTGATTGGCTACTCGGGCGATCCTGATATTACGTGCGATTCACGTCCCCATCTTCATCTCGAAATCCGCTCGATGGATTATTTCGTCGCCTACAATCCGGCGGATTATATTGACGCGAACTGGCACACCCTTTCGTTGATCGGGCAGTTTCGCTATCCGGCATTTCAGCAGAATCTCGATCATGCGCGCCAATGGATGAGCGTTGATGATCAGCCGCAAGTCGCATTTGGCGGACGCGCGCTCAATGATTACGCGGCGACGTACCCGGATTGGTCAGCAGGATCGCCGCCCGCGAATCCCCCACCGGAGCGCGAGGCACTAACAGCGATCGACGGCGCGTGGACTGGACGACGGCTCACTATTGACGGATGCTGTACAAATGCTTGGTGGCATCCAACCGAGCCGAATCAACTCTTTGTTATTGATGGGAACGAGAACCAGCGCGCGGCGGTTTTCCAGTGGGATACACAATCCGGCGCGCTCGTCAATTTGATCGGGCAAGCGCCGCCGCCAGCAGAATCGCCGGATGGTACGTACACTGTGACGCGCTCCGGTGATGTTTTTCGCATTGAGCGAAAAAGCGATCTGTTCGCGTGGGATGTCAATACAGGCGGCGCGTTTCCGGCACTCAGCACCGACAATACGCGCTTGCTGTGGGTGACTCAAGGACAGGTGATCGCGCCGGGACAAAACGAACCTGTCAACGAGGTATGGATCAGTGATGCACACGGCGCGGACGCACGGATGATCGCCGCCGAAGCTGGATTAAATGCACAGTGGCTCGATGAATCCCGCTTTTTGCTTTCGCGCCGCGTTGGAGTCACCACGACGTTGGGTGTTTACGAGACAGAAACCGGAAATGGCTATGTTTTGGGCGCGTGGGATCGTTTACGCGGTTTGACAATTTCTCCGGGTGGGGATCGACTGATGTTTTACCTGTTCGCGCAAGCGGACTCGGCACAAAGTGGTGTTTATACGATTGAAACCGTGTCGGGTGCGGCGGCGGTTCAACAAGATTGGTTTGGCGCTTGGCGCTGGCGTGACAGCAGCAGTGTGTTCTATATCCCATTTGATCCCTCGACAGATCAGCAGATAATTCGCTGGCGTGATCTGATTTCCGGCGATGATCACACCGTGACAGAAGCGCCGATCGCGATCGCGGATGGTGATTGGTCGGTTTCCGCCGATGGGCAGCAGATCGCCTATCTCAGTTTGTTTGATAGGACAATCTGGGTATTGGAGAGTCCAGATCCAGCGCAAACATGACACTTTCACACAGAATCTTTATACATTCTTCACAACTTAGGTGACAAGAAAGGCAAAACATCCTTATAATATAGACAATTCCTTGACAAAAGGGGATAAGCCTGTGATGAGTATCACCGAATCGCTAGGGATTCGTGGGTGGACACACCTCGATCCCGTTATCCTCGCCTCTCTTGCAACCCACATGCCGCTGCTGCTCGTTGGCGCACATGGGGCGGGCAAAACCGAGTTAGTCAAGAAACTCGGTAAAGCGCTGGGGCTGGATATGCGTCATTACAATGCGTCGTTGATCAACTACGACGATCTGGTTGGTATTCCTATGCCGAACGAAGGGACGAACTTCTTGCGGTTCGTCGCTGCACCGGGATCAATCTGGGATGCCGAGTTCGTGTTCTTCGATGAAGTCTCACGCTGCCGCCCCGATCTTCAGAATAAAATGTTCCCCATTGTTCATGAACGCACGGTCGCTGGCATTGAACTGGCGAAACTCCGTCACCGTTGGGGGGCGATGAATCCACCGATGCCGGATGACGCCGATATTACAGAAGGTGATCTCTATTTTGGGGCTGAACCGCTTGATCCGGCACTGATCGACCGTTTTCCGTTTATCGTCCCTGTCCCTGCGTGGCGAGAACTCACCCGCGACGACAAAAAGAAGCTGGTTTCTGGCGAAGACCCCACCACAAATATTGCACACGTGATCGCAACGCAGCCGTGGTTGGTAGATCTGGTCACGCGCTGTGTGCAGACCATCGAAGCCATCCGCGATGAACTGCATGATTGGCTGTCTGATTACACAGTGAGCGTGGTCGAACTGCTCCATCAGGCGCGGCTTCCCGTCAGCGCACGGCGCGCCCGCACCATGTTTGATGCACTGCTGGCGATTCAAGCGGCGCGCATGGTGCTGTATAACGCGGATGCCGATCTTGAATCGAGCGCGGAATACGCCCTGATGTTTTGCATGCCTTACACGGCAACCCCGCATCCCGCGCCGCCCGCCAAACTGGTCGCAATTCATAAGCAAGCATGGCAAATCGCCAGTATGCCGGAAGGCGATCCCGGTCGGCTGGTGTTGGAAGAACTCGACCCGGCAAAACGAATCGTGCTGGCGGATCAGCTTAACCTGCCGGACAGCGATATTTCGCAGTTGATCACCCAAGCGCTCGGATCGGAACAGAATGACGCGCGGCGAGTCGCATTGGCGACGGTGATTTTCGTGGCGTTCAACGAACGGCGCGATCTTTCGCCATCGGCATGGGAACCGCTGATGCAGTTGGCGGCGCGTGTGCTGACTCCGCGTGCGTCATCGTCACAGCTTCGCCCCGGCGCGATCACCGATATTTGGAATGAGATCAACAATTGGCTGCCGCCGCTGGAGGACTGCGGGACAGTCACGGCGCGGTTGGAACGCAATTTCGTACTCTCCGGCTTCCCCGATCTGTGGCAGCGCTATGATTGGAAGGAAGAACTTCGCAAGTTCCGTGAGGATATGGCGCTGTTCAACCTGTAAAGGATGCTGAAGATGACCAATACACCACCCATTCCCCCCTCGACGCCGCCATCGCCTTCTTCGCCGCCGCGCCCGAACCCGTTCGCGTCAGCGTCTTCGTCCGGGTCATCCGGCGGATCGCCGCTGCGCCCATCCCCGCCGCCGGGAAGTTTATTTTCGCGTCTCGGCGCGCGTGCATCCTACGATTACATGCCGATGCACGACATGCTGGTGATGTTTGATATGCGTGATGCTGCCCCGGCGCTTTATGAACTGCTCAACGTCCCGCCACCTGTCAAAGAAGACGGCACATCCGATGTATCCGATGTGCGCGCCCTGATCACAATGCTGGAAAAAGAGAAACCGCTTGCGACTGCGCTGCGGACTCATCTTGACCAGTATTGGGCGAACTTTGACATTGTTGGCGCAATCCATGTGTATGACTGGCGCGAAGAAGTTAAACAGGCGGCGACAAACCGCTTGAATGCGGTCAAACAGCGTCCGAATTTCATCCGCGCCGCCGACCCGATGCTGATTGTGAACATTCTGGCGCGGTCGCGGTCGTACCTGCTGATTCACGGCGCGGCGCTGGCACTTGATCGCCCGTTTCTTGAGCGAATCGTGATGACCGACGATCCGCGCGTTCTGGCAGCCGTCACCGGCGGGCAGCACATTGTCGATTCGCTCGTGCCGCCGCCACCGCCCGATGATGTTTTCGAAGATTTTGACGAGGACGACAAATGAGCCGTCTGTATCGTCACGCGAGTGTAATGCACGAAGACCCGGAAAGTCACGCCCTTGTAGAGCGTCTGCTTAACTGCGTGCAAGCGGCAACGTTCGAGATGGAAACGCTGTGCCGTCTGGCGGGTATTCGTGCTACCCGTGACGTCCCGACAGCGGCGGTTGAGGTCGGTTTCCGCTCACGGATGCTGATCAACCCGGATTTTGTCAAGAAATACTGCGTACGCGACGAACATTTCTTTCTGTTGGTGATGCATGAGCTGTATCACATCATCCTCGCGCACACACAGCTTTACCCGCGCCCGACGCTGGCGCACAATATCGCATTCGACGCGATCATCAACGCCGGGCTGATGCGCCAATTCATCCGCCCGGAGTATCGCGGCTTTTTTGAAGCGCTGTACAAACCGGATGAATTCCCCGGAAATCTGCTGCGACCGCCAGAAGGTTGGCCCTACAGCCCGCAATATCCGCAGATTGACGATCCTCCCGGCGCAACCGAAATGATCATGCGTTTGTATCCGCCCGCGCCGTTTGGACGATGGCAACCGCCGCTCTATGAAGACATCCTGAACCTGCTGAAGAAGCATATTCAGGAGAAGATTGCGCGGGGTGAAGTCATCCCGGTGCCGTTCATGCTTGGCGATCATGACGATGATAACAGCGACGGCAAAGCAATTGAGGATGAGTTCTTCGGGGATGTTGTTCGCCGTGTGGCGGAGAAATGGCCCCCCGCGCCGTTTATGTCACGTCAGCGCGGGAGCGGCGATAACATGAATGAGTATCTCACGGGGGTAGGCAATCCAGCAGATGAAGCGCGCCGCGTCTTCACCGTTATTTTGCAGCGGGCATTGACCAACCGCGACGGTAATCAACTGCGGCGCGCACGCACGCCAATTACGGGTATCACAGGAATGGGTGTGATGCCTAATGCCCGTGATCGCTTCGCTCCGGCGCGAACCAAGCTCAAAGTGCAGGGCTTGTTGTGGTATCAGCCGGGGATCGTGCGCGCCCGCTCGATTGCGGTAAAAAGCCGCGCCCATGTTTATCTGGACGTATCCGGCTCGATGAACAGCCTACTGCCCCATCTGCTCGGCTTGATGATTCCGTATGTCAAGCGCGGCGATGCATCGGTGTTTCAGTTTTCGACCAAAGTCGAATCGATGAAACTAGATGAAATAAAAGCGGGCAAAATTCGCTCGACACAGGGAACAGATATCGCATGTGTGATGAAACACATCCTAGAGACTGATCCCGCCGTTCACCGCGTCCTGATTTTGACGGATGGCTACACGGGTGCGCCACACCCGGAGACGATCCGTCAGCTAAAGGAACGTCATATTCAGGTGTATGTCGTGCTGCCGACAGGTAATACTAACCGGGATGATTTGAAGGCAATCGCAAAATCGATGACGGTTTTACCGCCGCATCAACCGCGCCCCAAATGGCAGCCCGGAGTATAATCGCGCTTTTCGTAGGGTGAAGAGCGTCTATGAAAATCGGCGTTGATATTGGCGGCACGTTTACCGATCTCGTCCTCAGCAATAACGGCACACTCCGCGTCTATAAGCTCTCCAGCACCCCCGATGATCCTTCACGGGCGATGCTGGAGGGACTGCGCTTTCTTAGCGGCGATCTCTCCCGTATCGAGCAGGTTTCGCATGGTTCAACGGTGGCGACCAATGCCATTCTTGAGCGTAAGGGCGCGAAAACGGCGCTGATCACCACAGCGGGCTTTCGTGATCTCCTCTTGATCGGGCGGCAAAATCGTCCGGATTTGTATGCGCTTCACCCTACCCTATCGCCGCCGTTGATCCCCCGTGAACACAGTTATGAACTCGAAGAACGGATCGGCGCGGATGGGATGGTGATCACCCCGCTGGATGACACAGCGCTTGATGCGCTTCTTGAATGCTTGGCGAACGCGGGTTATGAGTCGCTGGCGGTCTGTTTGCTGTTCAGCTATGCCAAGCCCGATCACGAGCGGCGGATACGCGCACGCGCCATCGAGCGTGGGCTGTTTCGCGCCGAGCAGATCGCACTTTCGCATGAAGTTCTGCCCGAATTCCGCGAGTACGAGCGCGCCAGCACTACCGCCCTTGAAGGCTACGTCCGTCCGGTGATGGATCGCTATCTTGGTGCATTGGAGCGCGCAATCCCGTGTCCGCTGTTGATTATGAAATCAGATGGCGGCGTGATCAGCGCCGGAGAAGCACGCAAACATGCGATTTTGACCGCGTTGAGCGGTCCCGCCGCTGGCGTGATCGGCGCGCATTTGATCGCCACAACAGCAGGCTTTCGCCGCGTGATCACGCTTGATATCGGCGGCACATCCACCGATGTGGCGCTGATCCCCGGCGAACCGATCACCCGCGCCGAAAGCGCGATCGATGGGCTGCCGCTGCGTACCCGTGTGATCGATATTGAAACGGTCGGCGCGGGCGGTGGATCGATTGCGAGGATTGACAGCGGCGGCGCGCTCCAAGTAGGTCCGCAAAGCGCGGGAGCGCAGCCGGGTCCTATCGCGTATGGGCGCGGCGGCACACAGGTCACAGTCACGGATGCGAATCTCGTGTTAGGACGCTTGGACGCGGAGCATTTTCTCGGCGGCAAAATGCGTCTTGATATCGACAGCGCCCACACAGCGGTCGAAAATCTTGGCGCGGCGCTCGGCATTCCGAAAGACGAAGCGGCGCACGGCGTGATCCAGTTGGCGAATACCAGCATCGAGCGCGCGGTACGGCGGGTGTCGATCGCGCGCGGGCATGATCCGCGTGAATTTACACTGGTGGCATTCGGGGGTGCAGGTGGACTGCACGCCTGCGAAGTGGCGGAGCGTTTGGATATTCCGCGTGTGTTGATTCCACCCGCGCCGGGGGTTTTATGCGCGTTCGGCTTGCTGGCGGCGGATGTGCGCTTGGAATATCGCGACTCGGTGTTGATGACGGGCGCTGATGCACTCACGAAAGCGGCGGAGACGATCGAACGGTTTATTCAAACAGCAAACGCCGATCTTGAGCGCGAAGGTATTCCGGCGGAACAGCGTCATTTCATCCCGTTGATCGATGCGCGCTATCTGGGTCAAGCATACGAACTCACGATCCGGCTGACGGATACACCGAATGCGACATTCGGCGCGGCGCATGAAGCGGCTTACGGCTACCGGCTCGATCGTCCGGTTGAAATCGTCAATGTGCGACTGGAAGCGATTGGCATGGTCGAGAAACCGGCGCTCACCGCTGATCCAATCATCCCGAATGATGGGAGCGCGGCGCGAATCGGTGAACGTACAGCGGTGATGCTTTATGATCGTGATCGTTTGATACCGGGAGCGCGTTTTTCCGGCGCGGCGCTGATCGTGCAGATGGACAGCACGACGTATCTGCCGCCGGGTTGGAATGCAGAAATGGATGCCTATCACAATTTAATCCTGACACGAGGCGGATGATGAAGGTCGA
>CALBRY010000009.1 GCA_937927665.1 uncultured Chloroflexota bacterium | reverse complement strand
ACGCCGTGCCGATCTCTTGCATCAAGCGGATGTGCGGCATTTCCCGCGAGTCCAGCCCTAAACTATTCGGATCAGGGCGTCCGAGGGTCGAAATCCCCAGATTTTGTTCGACATTCTCACGGGTGAGCAGCGGGTTGTAGCGGCGAAAATCGATTTTATCCCCGTAAACAGCGCGGGTAATCGCTGCCTGCTGCAAGCCCGCTTCGTCGATCATTTCCCCGATTACGTAACCGATCCAGTCCGCCAACCAGAATTTCGCCGCTTTGCCTTCGCCGATCCGGTTGGGGGTGTAGCCCGTCCCGAACGACATCAGGATCACATTGTTTGGCGTAAAACCTTCGCTTGCGCCGAGATATTCCATCGCTTGGACGGCTGCTGCAAAACACGGGTTGCCGTTCGTTCCTACGCCGCCGTCGATCAAGTTATTGGCGACGGGCGGGAAGTAAATCGGCGCGGAACCGCTCGCGCCTACTGCGCCACTCAGGGGCCAATCGGCGGTAAACTCTGCGCCGGGTCCCCTGCTGACGATATAGATCGTGCTGCTCGTCCGCACATCCTGAGCCGTTAGGAAAATGATTGGCTTTTGCAGTTCGCAGACTTTCTTGCCCGTAACCAGCGTTCCGAGCGCTTCATAAAATGGCTTGAAGTCGTATACATAACGCAGCCCGTTCAGCAGATAGCGAGCGTAGGCGATAAAATTGTTGCGCGGGAATGCTTTCGGCAGCCGGTCAAGATAAACCAGTTCAAGAATTTCCTGCGCGCTGTAGCCGACAGCAATCCCAGCGGCGATGATCGCGCCGGTGCTGGTTCCGCCCACCATATCGAATAATTCGTAACACGGTTTTCCCGTTTGCCTTTCGAGTTCCGCCAGCATCGCTATCGTGATGGTGCCGCGCATCCCGCCGCCGTCGATGGTTAGGATCATTTTCTTGTGGTTCGGGTTGATGTCTAAGTTCAACGTGTGCTGCCTTTCAGGGGTAGAGGGAAAAGCATCCGGATCATAACCACTCACACACTAATTTGAACCACAATCAACGTTAAGATCAATGCGTACGGCGCGAAATGTCACGCCTTTAGCCGATCCGATCGTGCGGGTACAATTGACACGGACATTCGGAGAGTGATCAACGAGATGCGATGGATGTAGAAGCGAGAAAGACGCTCACCAAACTGGCGGTGGGACTGGCGGTGATTGCCGTCGGCATACTTGTTTTGGCGGCGATGCTCAGTACAGGCGAGGATGCAGGGACGATCCTCAGCATCTTTAGCACCCGTTTTCTGGGCATCTTCATCGAAGCTGTTCCGTTTCTGCTGCTCGGTGCGGTTGTGAGCGGGTTGATCGATTCGTTTATCAGCCCGGAAGATCTGGCGCGGATTGTGCCGCGTAACCCGATCGGCGCGACGATCATGGGGACGTTTATGGGGTTTGCCTTCCCCGTATGTGAATGCGGCGTTGTGCCTGTCGTGCGCCGTTTGTATACCAAAGGGCTGCCGATGAGCGTCGGCGTTACGTTTTTGCTTGCCGCTCCGGTCATCAACCCGATCGTGCTTGCCGGAACATATGCCGCTTTTGGTGTCGGTGAGGTGCTGATCGGGCGGTTTGTGCTTACCGCGCTGGTTGCAACGTCAGTCGGGTTGGTGTTCGCGTTTTCCGCCCGTCCACAGGATGTTTTGCAGCCTTCGGCGCTTGCACCCATCATGGGCGGCAGCGGACGACCACCCGCACTGGCGACTCATCTTGTTTTGAACAGCCGCCCGCCGCGTAAATCACTGATTGCAGGACTGCGAAATGCACTCAAAACAGCAGGTGACGAGTTTTTCGATATGGGGCGTTATCTGATCCTCGGTACGATCCTCGCCGCCGCGATGCAAACATTCGTGAGTCAGGAATTCTTACTCGCGTTGGGACGCGGTCCGGTCATCAGCGTGATCACCATGCAGGCGTTGGCGTTCGTCCTCAGCGTGTGTTCGACAGTCGATGCATTCCTTGCACTGGCATTCGCCGGAACGTTCACCACCGGGTCGATTCTCGCGTTTTTGGTGTTCGGTCCTATGGTGGATATTAAAAGCACGCTGATGTTTGCGGGGGTGTTCAAGCGGCGCGTCGTCGTCTACTTGATCGTGCTGCCGTTCCTGTTTACGCTGTTCTTCGGCGTGTGGCTGAATTTGAACGTGGTGTTTTAGTCTTCACCGCAAAAAAACACCCCTCATCCTTGAACACGGTTGAGGGGCGCGGCGTTTTCTACGCTTGCGGGTAAATCGGCAGCCATTCGCCGCGAATCATCTTCGCGTAGCCGTCGTAGCGGATTTCGACATGCATTCCGGCGCGTTCGTACAGTGCGACGGCGTTGGTTAAGCTGGCAGAATCGACGCCAAGACCCGCCCATGTGAAACCGGCGTCACGCAGTACGCGGAATGATTCGCGCAGCAGCATAAACGCCAAGCCCTTACGACGCCACTGCCGCCGCGTCCCAATCGTGCTGATCCATCCCTTGTGCGGGACTTCTTCCCCAAATGGGCGGTTAATCGCCACCGATGCGATTTGATCGCCGTCCCATGCGATGCGCCACAAGCTGGTATCCGCACCGGGACCATCTACGGCGTAATGTTTCCATTCTTCGTAGGGGCGTTTCGCCCAGCCCCAGTGATCTTCAAACGCTTCGGAGAAGGACTGGTGAATCTGCGGGAGTTGTTCCGGCGTGACCGGGCGTACTTCCAAGCCGTCCGGGAGCGCAAGCGGTTCGATCTCGCCGAGCGTCGTCAAATTCACGCCCATATGGTAGTACGAGCGTACATAACGGTAGCCTACCGATAAATAATATTCAGTCGGTACGGTTTCAGTTGGTGTGGAATACCGCTCAACCGAAAGCGCTTGCCCGCCCGGGAATTTCGCCGCTGCCCGATCGCGCATATTCTGATCGGTCATTTCGACCAAGTACGCCAGCAGATCGGGATCGTTCACGGCGGGATCGATCATCGCATTTCCCCAGTTGCGACCGTTTTCTACCGACCCCCATTCGATCTCCGCTTTGGCGACGAGCGCGCCATCCGCGTTGGTGATGATCCACAAATCCTCTTCAATATTGAAATCGGGCGCGTAGTAGTAGCTTTCGAGGTCTGCCGCATCGGTGCGATCGGGGTCTTGAAGAGCTTCAGCATAACGGTTGATCAAGCGGACAATAGCGGGAATGTCTTCCCGTTGGAAACGCCGCATCCGGTACTGCGTCGGCAGCGTGCCGACGGGGGTATATGTGGGGGTGGTCATGGCTTGTACTGCTCCTAAATTCGCGCATGACCACAGACTATCACACGTTTTGATGGATAGTCAAGACATTTCAGAAAGGGTCACAAAGGGCGGGTGTGTCTGATTGCGTTATTCGGCAATTTCCTTGTGTTGTTTTCCGCACCGTTCAAGCGCGCGCTTGACTTCAAGGACGTTGACTTTCTGTGACGCATCTGCGTAAAACCGCGCTGCAACCGCCGCCGCCGCTTGGATGCCCTGAGGCGATTGATCAGCGGTATCAATGAAATAACGATCCGTCGTCAGTCCTTGAATCGGTTCGAGCATAATTTCGACGACGTTTTCACGGCGCACGCGCTCCAATGTGGACACGCGTTTGAGACAACTGCTTGCGTAATCATCGGCTTGGTGATCCGATGCGTAGTTACGCAGGCGTTGTTCTAGGTCGATTGCGAACGCCATCACAGCGCCAAACGTATTGATTTCGTTCATGAGAGCCTCTTTAAGATGTCGTAGTTACGCTTGATCATGCCGGTAAATCGTATCATTCCAAACCGTTCGTAAAACGGTTGAAGGTCGGCGTCGCAGATCAAGTCGATCATATACAGATGATTCAGTTTTTCCAGCATTCGCCGGACAAGCTCACTCCCGATTCCCTGCCCTTTGTACGCGGGCAGCACTTCCAACAGCGGAATATACGCCGAAAGCACACCGTCGGTGATCGCAGTGATGAAGCCGATCACCTGATCGCTGTCGAGCGCGAGAATGACATGATCGCTGCCTTGAAGAATCCGCAGAAATACCGCTGGCGTGGGTGGAGTCCCCCAACCCACGAAGAACCCCTCGCTTACGTGATCGATCGTCAGGTGTTCAAGCGTCTCTGTGTAGCGGATCATCGCGCCACCTATCCTTGCATCGGCTCAACTTCAGATTCATCAATCGGCGTCCATACCTCATCGGGCGCGGGAGTGAACAGTTTCGCCAGCAGCGCCCGCTTGCGCGCCGCCCCGGTAATACGTGTGAACATGGACACGCGCAGCGGATTCATCATGTTGAATGCCGCTTTCAGATGCACATCGATCGGGCGCGTCATGTATAAATCAGGCGTGCCGCTGTCGGGTTCGCCTTCGTGGGCGTGACCTTCACCCTTATCCACTGTGATCGTCCACGTACCGCCGCCGCTTCCTGTCAGGGTCAGCACCCATACGAAGCGATCCGCCGCTGCCCGGTGATTCAGCGCTCCGGCAGTAAAATCCATGTGCAGTGTCAGCGCATGGTGCATCATCTCCGCGCTAATCGGCGGAAGTTGATTGTTGTAGCGTAATGTCGCTTCGCTGAAGTGCAGCCAGTTATGCCAGTAGGTGTACTCCATCATGAAGCGGGTGGTATGCCATCCGCGCGCCCGCAGTACACCATACCAGACGAGATGATCGAAATCGGGTTGATCGCCGCCTAAAGCGCGCAGCGTCGTTCGCAGCGTTTCTTGAGAGCGGCGAAACAGTGCAAAGGACTGTTCACCGGTTTGATTCGATGGACGTGCCGCGAAGCGTGACTGATTAAACTGATTCAGTTCGCGCATTGTGCGAATTTCTTGATGCTCGGTGTCTGCCTGCCCTTTACGGATCGACTCGACAGCGAGCGATTGGAAATACATCATGTGATACGGAACATCGCCGAACGTCCACTCTCTGCCGTGTGGGCGCATCCAATCCTGCGTCGTAAAATGCGCGAAGAAGTTGTTCAGCATGTCCCATTGTGTTTCGTTATGCGCGCTCAAACGCGCATCTTGCGGGGTATAGGTCATAGTGGTGATGAGGGATGAGTCGTAATCACTTACTGCTCATCCCTCGTTACCCGTCACTTTCTTACAACCAGCGTTCGATTACGATTTTGCGATCGGTGAAGAAGTCGATCGAATCGGGTCCCTGACCGTGCAGATCGCCGAAGAATGATTCTTTCTGTCCGCCAAATGGGAACGAGGCGGTTGCCGCTGCGACGCCAACATTGATCCCGATATTGCCCGCCTGCACACGATACTTAAACTCGCGGGCGTGCTTGCCGCTGCTGGTGAAAATGCTTGCGGCGTTGCCGTACTTGCTCCGGTTGATGATCTCGATTGCGCTGTCAAAATCCGGCACGTGCATGATCGACAGTACGGGACCAAACACTTCTTCGCGGGCGATATTCATGCCGGGTTCGACGCCATCCAGAATGGTGGGACCGACGAACGTTCCCTGCTCAAAACCTTCGACTTTGACGCCGCGCCCATCAAGGGCGATCTGTGCGCCTTCGGTCAAGCCATCGGCGATCATCTTTTCAATGCGGGTACGCGCCGCACTGCTGATCACCGTGCCCATCTGCGAGGTTTCTTCCAAACCGTAGCCGACGCGCAAACCGGATGCACGCTTGATCAATTCCGCTTTGAGCGGTTCATACGCATCACCGACCGCGACCACGACCGAACCCGCGAGACAGCGCTGACCCGCGCCGCCAAATGCCGATCCCATGATGTTGGCGACCGATGCCGCCATGTTCGCATCGGGCATGACCGCAATGTAATTCTTCGCCCCACCCTGAGCTTGTACGCGCTTGCCATGTTTCGCGCATGTCTCATACACGATCTTGGCGACAGGAGTCGAGCCGACGAACGACACGCCGCGCACATCCGGGTGTTCCATTACCGCCATTGATGCTTCTTTACCACCGTGTACCAGATTAACCACGCCCTCCGGCAGATCGAGTTCTTCCAGAACACGAAACAACAAATCCATGCTGACCGGAGTCTGCGGTGACGGCTTGACGACAAACGTGTTCCCGGTGGTAATCGCCATCGGCAGGAACCACAGCGGCACCATAAACGGGAAATTGAACGGCGTGATCGCTGCGAACACGCCGAGCGGCTGACGTTCGGCGGTTTCGTCGATGCCGCTGCTCACATCTTCGAGCGTGTAGCCGCGCATCAACGACGGTACGTGCGTCGCATAATCGACATTTTCAATGCCGCGCCGAACTTCGCCGCGCGCCTCATCGCGGGTCTTTCCATTCTCCTCAACCACCATCTTGGCAAATTCTTCAAAATGATCTTCAAGTAAGGTCTTGAGGCGATACATATACTGCGCGCGGCTCATCACCGGTGTTGAACGCCAATCATCAAATGCCGCCTTCGCCGCCGTGACTGCCTTGTCAACATCCGAGCGTGTCCCCTCCGGCACTTGTGCCAGCGTCTCGCATGTTGCCGGGTTGATCACGGGTGTCGTCGCCGGAGAATCAGACGCGATCCATGCCCCACCTACGAAATTCTTCAATACCTTGGTCATCTTCGTTGAACTCCATTTGACACCAACAACGCTTGATAGTTTAACACCGCCGCGCCTGCGGAGTCATTCCGAAGAATCAACAATTCAGCGGCACTTCGCAGATGTCCATTTACACTTCTTTTGCAGGTCTATGCAGGAAATTTACTTTCTTACGTGCATATATCAGAATCATAACAGCGTAGGGTAATCGGCGGTTTTGCGCGGTGGGAAAACTATGCTAAGGTACTCATATTCGCGGCGAATACGTAACAATCCGTTACATTTATGCACTCAGGAGTCCCACATCTATGAAACGCCGAATTTTACTACTCGTTATTCTCGCCCTAATGCTTATCAGCGGGTCTGTTTATGCACAGATTTCGATGCTTACATATGGTCAGGAAGTGACCGGCACCTTTAGCCCTGCCGCCCCACTCCAGATTTTCACGTTCAGCGCCAACGCCAACGATCTCGTTTTTGTCGAAGTCGTACCGCTTGCGCCAAACCTTGCGCCAACGATCAGCTTGTTGAATCTGCGTCAAGAAGTCGTCGCGGCGAGCGGGGGGAATATCGCCAGCGTGGACGGCGATGATGCGTCGGTTGTCGCATTCTTGACCGAAACAGGATTGTATTCGCTGGTGCTTGGCTCGGAAACAGCGGGCAGTGGTGATTTCATCGTTCGCTTGACGGGCATTCCGGCGGCATATATGGGCGTGTCCAATCTTCCGCTCCAACTGCGCTTTGAGAATCCGTCCGCTGCTGTACTGGATATTCAAGGCGATGCGACCGCGCCGCGCCGTGTCACTATTGATGCCGACAATGCTGACGGGCTGATGCGCGCCGTACTAACCACTTCTGGCGGTCAGATTGTCAGCAGTGCTGCCGGAACAACCAGCCTGCTTGTGACTGTCCCCGCTTCCGGTGAAGTTTTCCGCTTGTCGATCATTTTCGTGTCTGGCGCTCCGGTGACGATCAGCGTGGGCGCGAATGGTGTACCGACGACGCTCCCCTCCGTGCTGCCGACCGCTCCGGCGCAGCAACCACCCTCGACAACAGGCGAATGCACGATCACGCCGCTGAATGCCGGTCAGGTGAATGTCCGCAGTGGTGCAGGTGAAACCTTCAGTATCATCGGTTCGCTGCCGTCGGGTCAATCGCTTGCGCCGAACGGTGTCAGCGGCACGGGCTGGTATCGTGTGAACTATAACGGTGTTGAAGGCTGGATTTTCAGCGGTGTTGTTCAGGCGAGCGGCAGCTGCTCGACGCTTCCGGTTGTGGCATCACCGCAGCCGCCTGTGGGGGGTGGTCAACAGCCGCCCGTGCCGACGAATACGCTTGTCCCCGGCGCAACCAATACTCCGACCCAGCCGGGTCAGGTGATTCAGCCGACCGCAACGTACACGCCGACGATCCCGGCTGTCCAAACTGCGCCGCCCGACTCGAATTATCGTCTGCTCGTCGCGCTGGATGGTAACGCTTCGGTCAGTGATTATGTCTCGTTCCCCGGTGGTGATGTCGAAGATGTGGTTTCGTATGAAGTGACAGGACTCAACAACAGTGTTGCACTCCCCGGCGGTCAGGCTGATCTGACGATCATTTCGACCTGCACCGGCACCGGTACGCAGTTCATCACATTCGTTGCGGATGGTGGTCAGGCGTTTGGCTGCAATCAAACCGTGCTGTTGCGCCGCGTCAACATCGACAGCCGGACGGGTGCGGTGCGTGTGACCGCGACGGGTGGTTCGGATACCTATGTTCAGTGGACGTTGATCGGTTCCGCGCCCCGCGTGAACTAATCTTTGCATGAATGCTTGATCTCCCACCCTAACCGAAGGTTAGAGTGGGGGTGAAAAGCACCGCACTTGGCTTTCCCCTCTCTATCGCTTGCGACGGAGAGGGGTAGCGCGCCGGGGTGAGGAGCAGTAGGATCACGCCTTTGGCGGCACATCGACCCCGAGCGCCCACCACACCCCGTACATCTGCGCTTGATACAGGAATTTTGCCATCGCTTCTGGCGTATACGGCATATCGTTCCGCACCCACCACGTCATCACAGCGATCTCAGCGCCTGCCGCAGCTTGCGCAATGACCGGAATCGGCACGCGCAGCGGCAGCCCCACCGCTTCGATAGACTGCTGCATCAGCGTCGCCAAATAATCCAGCACGCGCAAGAAGAATCCCATGCTGCCGCGTTCGCTGAGCATCACCTTGTAAAACGCAAGATACCGCTTGACATGTTCAAAGTCGGCAGGCTCGCACAGCGCGCTTTCCGTACGCTCCATGTCGGAGAAGTCGAGCATATGCGCCTCGCGCATCAGGTCGTCGTACATGGCGCGCATGCTTTCAAATAAGAGTTCTTCTTTGTCGGCAAAGTGGAGATAAAACGTCGTCCGGCTGACTTCGGCGCGGTCGGTGATGTCTTGGATCGTGACTGCCTCGTAACCTTTTTCAACGATCAGCGCCATGAGCGTATCACCCAACAGCTTGATCGTTCGTTTCACGCGCGGATCATCCCGCCTGATCGTGCGCCGCCGATCATTTATCGTCATAAATGGACACCTGTCTACTAAGCAGCACGACGATGCAAAAAGTGGTTGACACCAGTTTTGTGTTCAATATGATGTCTAGTGTACACAATGTTCACAAGTTCAGCAATGAGGTTTTACCCGACCATGACCCCGTTTAAGACCATTCCCGGCTATCCGCCGTTCAAGAACCCAGTATCCGCCATCCTCATGATGAACGGCTATATGCGCCATTTTCTCGAAAGGCTTGAGCAGGATTTCACCCGCTTCGGGGATCTGTTCAGCTTCGAAATTAGCGGACAGCAAATGCTCATGCTGCGCGACCCGGACATGATCCACGAGATCACGACGCGGCAGGCGAGCAAATTTGTCAAAGACATCACCTACACCGATCCCAAACGCGGATTGGCATATTTTCTCGGCAGCGGCTTGCTGATCAGCGACGGCGAGTTTTGGCGGCGGCAGCGCAAATTGATGTCACCTGCGTTTCATCATAAGCGGCTGATATCTTACGGGGACATCATCATCCACGAAGGCGCACGCGTGATCGATCAATGGCGCGGTGTGTCAGAAGCAGATGTCGATGCCGATATGATGCACGCGACGCTCGATATTGTGGCGAAGGCGCTGTTCAGCAGTGACATGAACGATACCGATGTACAGCGCATCGGGACAGCGATGACTTCGGCTCAAGAGTTCAGCGCCGACCAAGTACAGCAGATTCTTCCGGACTGGATACCACTTCCGTCGCGGCTGGCGCAGCGCAGGCACATCGCCGCCCTAGATGAAATCGTTTATCGGCTGATCGCGGAGCACCGCGCGATGGGAGACGACAACGGCGATCTGCTGTGGATGCTCTTGAATGCCCGTGACGAGGACGGAAACGGCATGACCGACCGCCAGCTTCGTGACGAACTGGTGACGCTGTTCCTCGCCGGACACGAAACGACGGCGAACACGCTCAATTGGGTGTGGGTGTCGCTCGCGCAGAATCCGCACGTCGAAGCGCGGCTGCATGAAGAATTGGATCGTGTGTTGGGCGGGCGACTGCCAACGCTTGAGGACTTAAAGTCGCTCCCCTACACTGAACAGGTAATCAAAGAGGCGATGCGGCTGTATCCGCCCGCGTTTGTTTTCAGCCGGACGCCTGTCGAAGATATGGAACTGGGCGGTTACTGGATCAAGAAAGGCGCAC
>CALBRY010000008.1 GCA_937927665.1 uncultured Chloroflexota bacterium | reverse complement strand
GCTGCTGATTCCCCTCTATAACACCGCCGCGACCGGCGATCCCACCGATAACCTGTACACCTATGTCTGGTCATATGATACGGTCGGGTTTGGGTCATGCTGCGGACGAAGCGGGCACACGCTCGAAAAAGGGATTCGCCATCTGCGTTACGATATGTCGCTGACAGCGGCGGATTTGTTCGGCTTTGCGGCGGGATCAATCACGCCGGAGGTTGAACAGCATTGGCTGACCGAAAGCGATTATTTCCCCATGATCGGCTTGAGCTTCGTCTTTTTCCCACTGGCGCTAATCGCCGCGTTCCGCTGGAAAAGTCTGCTGGTAATCGCATGGGCGGCGGTCTTGGTCGTGTGGGTGATCCTTCCCTATCAAACAATCCGCCCGATTTATTCAAGCGAACTTATCCGCGATCCACGTTTCGCGTGGGGGTGGCTGGCGGCGGCGCTGGCATGGGTCAATCTGCCGCTCTTGTTCTGGCGCAAGCACGCCAATACATGGACATGGCTGCTCATCGCCGTAATGCTGACCGTCGTCGGGATGCAGATCGCATACTGGATCGGCTCACAGCGCTACAGCACCCGCTACTATTACGAAGGCTTGATTTCGGCGGCGATCCTGTCCGCGCTCCCGATTGCGTGGTTGGCGCGGCGGCTTAACCGCGTGCTGGTCTATGGCGCATTCGGGCTGGCGCTGGCGTGGAGCTTGTTCGCGTACAGTGTGCCGCGCATCAGCGTTTTGTATCACTTCAACAATGTGCAGCAGGATCACATCACAGCGGTGGAAGCGCGCCGCGAAGATGACCGCCCGATTTTGGTGATCGTCAACGGGGATAACGTCCGCTGGCGCGCATTCGGATCATTGATGGCAGTCACGAGTCCCTATTTGGATAGCGATATCGTCGTCGCGCACAACTACATGGGCGATAGCTCCAATTCGGTGCGGGAACGCATCCTCGCCATGTTCCCCGGTCGGCAGGTGATCGAGATGGACGCGCTCGAAAATCAGGCATGGTTCAGCGACGAACCGCCGCCGTAATCAGCGTTTGAACGAGCAGCGCAAAGGCGCAAAGACAACGCTGCACGCTGAGTCTCTTTGCGCCTTCGCACTTTTGATTTTTGACCTAGAGCAGTCACGCCTCGCAACAAAATCTCTCATCACACGTATAACCGTTTACACGCGGAGTCACCGCCGCGCTTGTGTATAATGTGATAGTCAGTACAAGGAACTCACCATGCGCGTCATCGTTCATACGGGCAAGGGCGGCGTCGGCAAGACGAGTATTTCGTCCGCGACCGCCCTCCGCTGCGCCGAAATGGGACTCAAAACGATCGTGATCAGCACCGACACGGCTCACAGCCTTGCCGATTCGCTGGAAACCAAGATCGGACCTGAACCTATCGAAATACACCCGAATTTGTGGGCGCAAGAAGTTGATGCCCGCTATTCGATGGATAAATACTGGGGGCGCATTCAGCGCTACCTGACGGCGCTGTTTAGCAAGCAGGGCGTTGATGAAATCGTCGCGGAAGAAGTGACGATCCTGCCCGGTTTGGAAGAAGGCGCACACCTCCTCTGGATCAACCAATATGTTGAACAGAAACAGTTTGACGTGTTGATCGTCGATGCCGCCCCCACTGCCGAAACACTGCGCTTGCTTTCGCTGCCAGATGTAACGCGCTGGTGGTTCGAGCGTGTTTTATCACTCACACGCGGGGCAGCGAAGATTCTTCGCCCGATCGGGAGACTCGTCGGGCGTGGTGACTCAATCCCCGAGCCGGATGCATGGGATGAAGTCAACGTCCTGTTTAACACGCTCGACAAAGTGCGCGATCTTCTCGCTGATCCGGCGATGAGCAGTGTCCGTTTGGTGGTCAATCCCGAAAAGATGGTGATCAAAGAGACGCAGCGCACGTATACGTATCTCAATCTATACGGCTACGCGACCGATGCGATCATCTGCAATCGCATCATCCCCGACGAAGTGACCGATCCATACTTCACGATGTGGAAAGCGAACCAGAAAGAGAACATCGCCTACATTCAAGAGGCGTTCGGTGATATGCCGCTCCTGAAAGCACCGCTGTTCGGCGGCGAAATCAGCGGATTGGATCGACTGCGTTTGTTAGGCAACGCGCTCTATGGAGATACCAATCCCGCACAGCAGATGTACAGCGGGCATCCCCACCGCATCGAACCGCTGGGCAAGGATCATTACAAGCTCCGCGTGCCGCTTCCCTTCGCCGATAAACGCGATCTGGATATGTACCGCTCCCGCGACGAACTGACGCTCCGCGTTGGTCCGTACCGCCGTAATATCGTGCTTCCCCATACACTCTGGGACTTGGAGATCAAGGAAGCGAAATTTGAGGGATCAACCCTGAATATCGAATTTGCACGGGTGTAAGCCGTTCGCGGCACACCCGTTAAGCCATTGGATGAGAGTATGGCAGTAGAAACGCCGACGAACGACATCAGCAGCGGCGCTTTGCCGTCTAAGGTCACACCCGCCCCGGAACTTCAATCGGCGGGTTTTAGCGCAGCACCGCCCCCCAGCCCGCCGAAACCGCCCATCGGCAGTGTGGCGGAAGCGGATCGCGCCGCCGAAATGCGAAAGCTCAACGAATTGATGCGCCGCCCGCGTACGCTGCGAATGCAGGTACGTTTCGGGCGGCTCGTCATCTATGCCGGATTGCTGTTCTTTCGCATCATCTTCTGGCACATTTTTATCGGGCGCTATATGCCCGATTACGTCGAGCGCACCAGCCTGAACCGCTGGAAAAAATACGCGCGGGGTTTCCGCGCGTTGGCGATCCACTACGGCGGCGTGATGATCAAGCTCGGTCAGTTTATCTCAACGCGGAGCGATATTTTGCCGCAGGAGATCATCGACGAATTGGCGAGCTTGCGCGACGAAGTGCCGAGCG
>CALBRY010000007.1 GCA_937927665.1 uncultured Chloroflexota bacterium | reverse complement strand
CACCTGTGACTGTGCGTTTGGTCGGTTGGTCGGACGAAGAAGGCGCACGTTTCGGGCGCAGTCTGTTCGGATCAAGCGCGTGTTCGGGCTACATGAACCCTGATGATCTTCGCGGCTTGACAGACAAAGACGGAATCAAGCTGGTGGATGCCCTTGCCGCAGTGGGAATCGACCTTGACCACGCGAAAGAAGCAGGCGCACAGTTAAAGAACGCGGCGGCATACCTTGAACTGCACATTGAGCAGGGTCCCGTGCTGGAAAGCATGAATCTGCCGATGGGCGCGGTGCTGGGGACATTCGGCGTGGAACGTCACGCGATCCGGTTTATCGGGCAGGCGGCACATTCCGGTTCAACCCCGATGGATCAGCGGCGTGATGCGCTCGGCGCGGCGGCGAAGCTCGCCATCGAAATCCGCGAGATCGCCAAACGCAACGGCGGCGTCTGCACGGTTGGCAAAGTCGAAACCAAACCGGGTATCGTGACGGCAGTCGTGGGGCAGTGTGATATGACGCTCGATCAGCGCCATCTTGATGCGGACGCGCTGGCACGGATGCTGGCAGAAGCGAAAGCCGCCGCCGATCGTTTTGCTGCCGAGGAAAAAGTTACCGTAGAGTGGAGCAAACTGTGGGAAATCCACCCGATCCTGTTCCACCCGCAGTTGATCGATTTCGCTGACGAGGCGATCCGCGAAGTGTGCGGCATTTCCCACCGTCTGCCGAGCGGACCGCTCCATGACGCGGCAGAAGTCGCACGCGCGGGCATTCCGACGATTATGTTGTTCGTGCAGAGCCTCTACGGGATTTCGCATAACAAGATCGAGGATACGAAAGAAGACCATATTCGTATGTCGGTCGAAGCGCTCGATCATTTGGCAGATAAAACAATCGCGTGGATTGCCGCGCAGTAAATTAGCTATCGTAATCCTTTCCCTTCTGATTCGTTCGGAAGGGAAAGTTTTTGACCGTATAAAGTACCGTGTAGAACCTCTTTCGTCTGAAAATTCACTGTTTCTTATCCAATCCTTATCTTTGATTTTGCAAACAGGCGAATTGACCCGTAAAATCTTGCGCTTATGTGCGCGATTGTAATGGAGTGAACCCAATTCGATCCGCGTGCGTACTAAGAAGAACATTTGCTTTTACCTTGAGGAGCGCAACACATATGTCCAATCTCCGGAAGTTCCTCGGAATTGCTGTCGTCCTGTCGATGGCGCTGGGGCTGGCGTTGACACCAATCAGCGCACAAGATGTTCCCACCCTGACGGTCGGTTTCTCTCAGGAACCGGACACGATGAATGGTTTCTACAGCAGCATGGCGTTTGCGCAGTGGGCGAATGACTTGGTGCAGGCGAGCCTGTGGGATGTCTCCGACACGCTGGAAATGGTGCCGGTGCTAGCGGCAGAAGTGCCGACTGTTGAAAATGGTGGGATCAGCGAAGACTACATGAGCTACACCATCCACCTGAAGGAAGGGTTGATGTGGAGCGATGGTACCCCGCTGACCGCTGAAGACCTTGTTTTCACTTTTACCGTGCTGGAAGACCCGGCGAACAATTTCCTTCAGGGCACTGCTATTGCTGATGCGGTCGAAACGATTGAGTTGATCGACCCGCTCACCTTCCGCCTGACCTTCAATTCACCGAAGCCGTTCCCGGAAGACATCGCCGGTTCACCCGGTCTGTCGACGATCCTCCCGGCGCACATCTTCCGCCCGGTTTACGAGGCTGAAGGCTCGATCGAATTTGCGCCCGAAAATCAGGACCCGACCGTGTTCAGCGGTCCGTATGTTCTGACGGAATGGCGTCGTGGCGAACAGATGACCTTCGATGCGAACCCGAACTACGCGCTCGGTCAGCCGCAGATTGGTCGTATTGTTCTCCGCTTCTTCCCGGATACCGATTCGCAGTATGCCGCTCTCGAAGCCGGTCAGCTTGACTTCGTCCCGAACGTCAGCGAAGGCGACAAGCCCCGCATCGGCGAGATGGAAAATGTCAGCATGGTGACGGTGTTCGGCGGCTACATCGAAAGCCTGTGGCTGAACATTCGCACGGAAGATGTTCCGCGCGCTGGTCACCCCGCGCTTCAGGATGTTAATGTTCGTCAAGCGATGCGCTATGCGATTGACCGTCAGGAAATCGTCAATACGCTGCTCGCTGGCACGACCAGCCCGACCGACAGCATTTACTCCAGCTCGCCGTTTGAAGACGCCGATCTCGGCGTGACCGAATACAACCCCGACGAAGCCAACCGCCTTCTCGATGAAGCGGGTTGGGTGGATAGCAATGGCGACGGCACGCGCGATCGCGACGGTGTTGAACTCGTCCTGCGCTACAGCACCACCAACGCAGGCTGGCGTATCAATATTCAGCAGGTCGCGGCGCAGTACCTCAACGCCGTTGGCATCGGCACTGTTCTCGAACAGTACCCGGCATCGGAATTCTTCGGCTCTTGGGCGAACAGTGGTATCAACGCGGTCGGCGAATATGACATCGCCCAGTACGCGAACAATACCGCGCTCACCAATCCGGCGAACGTGACCGTGTACGAAGCGCTCAACTGCGCGCAGTTCCCGACCGAAACCAATCAGGGCGGTCAGAACTTCACCGGCTTCTGCAGCCCCGAAATGGACGAAGCCGCGCAGGTCACGCTGACCTCGCTCGATCCTGCTGCCCGTCTCGAAGCAGCATTCACCATCCAGTCGATCATGCGCGACAATGTGCCGCTCATCAACCTGTTCCCGCGTGGCGATAACTACGCCTACCGTTCGGATCGCTTTGCGAGCGAACCGCGCATCGGGTCGGGTGTCGGCAACCAATGGTTCGATATTCTGAACTGGCAGTTGGTCGGCTAATCGCTCCGTTCGCAACAGAGAAGACGGGCAGAAATGCCCGTCTTTTCCTATTTTTCACGGCTAACGCCCGGGTTTATCTCACATGACGACCTACATCATACGGCGGCTGCTTCAAGCGATTCCGCTGTTATTCATCATCAGCTTTATCCTGTTTGCGCTGACCAACTCGCTTGGCGATCCGCTCGCCGTGTTTGCTGAAAGCCGCCAGCGTCCCACCGCTCAAGCGCGTGAAGAGATGCGCCGTCGTCTCGGTCTTGATCGCCCGCTGCTAGAGCAGTATGTAGTCTGGTTGATCGGCAATGACTGGATGCTGGTTGACGTGCAGGGGAATGGTATGGTCATGGAGCCGGGGACGCGTCAAGGTGTTCTGCGCGGCGATCTCGGTATTTCGTTCGTCACCCGTCGTCCTGCGTGGACACGTATTGAAGAACGCCTGCCTAACACGCTCACATTGATGATTCCCGCCTATACGATAACGCTGATATTGGCGGTTGGCATTGGCGTGTATTCAGCGATACGACAATACACCTTTGTCGATAATCTGATCACAGGTGCGTCGTTTTTCTTCTACTCAATGCCAATCTTCTTTATCGCATTGATGACGATCTACATATTTGGTGTTCAGTTCACCAAATGGGATTTACCCGCGCTGCCAATCGGCGGCACGGGAGATGGTTCAATCGGTGATCTGATCGTGCATATGGTCATGCCGATCTTCTGTTTGGTCGCTATTCAGCTTGCGGCTTATGTGCGTTTTGTCCGTTCCTCCATGCTGGAAGTTTTGGGGCAGGATTACATCCGCACCGCGCACGCAAAAGGACTTTCCGAAGGGCGCGTCGTCAGCCGTCATGCCCTCAAGAATGCGGCGCTCCCGCTGGTGACGCTCGTCGGGCTTGATCTACCCTTTTTGCTCGCTGGCGCGGTTGTTACCGAACGTATCTTCGCATGGCCCGGAATGGGGCGCTTGTTCATCGAAAGTTTCGAACGCGCTGACGTTCCCGTTATGATGGCGATCTTGATGCTGTTATGTGTCATGGTTGTCGTATTCCAAATTCTGACCGATATCGTGTATACGTGGTTTGACCCACGTATCCGTTTCTAAGGGAGGCGATCCGCGATGAGCGCTGTTGATACAACGACTCAAAACCGTAACTCATCTGCCATAGCGACCCTCCAATACGAAAAAGGCAGGTCGAATCTATCGCGCAGTCTAGGGCGTTTGCGGCGTCACCGCATGGCGCTGATCGGCGTTGGGCTGATTTTCTTCGTATTCCTATTCGTCTTGATCGGCTCACTCTTAATCCCCGAAAGCCAATCGACGTTTAACATGCCTGCGCGGGCGCTGCAACCACCATCTGCCGAGTACCCATTCGGCACAGATGTGATCGGGCGTGATCTGCTGGCGCGTGTGGTGTACGGCGGTCAAATTTCGCTGTTTGTCGGCGTTACGGCTGTGATCGTGCAGATGTTTGTCGGAACGCTGATCGGCTTGGTTTCCGGGTATATGGGCGGGGTACTCGATTCGGTGCTGATGCGTTTCGCCGAAGCGATGCTGAGTATTCCGCAGTTGTTCCTCGCCTTGATTGCGCTGCGCATCTTCTCCGATCCAACGGAATTTCCCGATTTCACGTTTATGGGACGCCAGTACAGCGCCACCATGATCGTGATCGTTTTCGTGATCGGGCTGACAAGCTGGATGCGCGTTTCGCGTATTGTGCGTTCGGTTGTACTTTCGGTCAAAGAGCAGGAATACATCACCTCTGCGCGCTCGATTGGTGCGGGAAATATGCGAATCGTGCTGCGTCATGTGCTGCCCAACTGCTTCGCGCCGATTATGGTTTCCGCGACGCTCGGTGTTGGTTCTGCCATTCTGCTGGAAGCGTATCTCGGTTTCCTCGGCTTGGGCGTGCGTAATCCCACCCCAACATGGGGCAACATCATGGGTGATGCCAACAGCTACATCAATCAGTGGTACTACTGGTTTTTCCCAGCTATGTTTATCATGCTGACCACGTTAGGCATCAACTTCCTCGGAGACGGGCTGCGCGATGCCTTCGATCCCCGTTCACTTCGATAAGAAGGGTTAAGGTCTGCTGATGGATTACACGCTGCAACTGGAAAAAATCGCTCAGGCAGTTGAGATTCTGCGCGAAAAGAACGTCGATATGTGGTTAACCTTCGTCCGCGAGACGGAACACAATGCCGATCCCGCACTTCCGCTGATCTCACCAACGAATGTGACATGGCACACCGCGTTGATCATCACCCGCGACGGTCACAAAGTCGCAATCGCGGGACGGTACGAGATCGTCAATTTCAAGCGTATGGGCATCTGGGATGAAACGATCTCTTACGATCAGAGCATCCAACCCGCGCTGCTTGAGGTGTTGAATCGGTTGAAGCCGAGCCAGATCGCGGTGAACTACTCGGAAAGCGATACTGCCGCCGATGGTTTGTCACACGGCATGTATTTGACGCTCCAGCGCTATTTGGAAGGTACACCCTACACGCTGATTTCGGCGGAAGACGTGTTAAATCCGCTGCGTGGACGCAAAACGCCGGGTGAAGTCGCCCGTATTCGCGCCGCTGTCGCGCTCACGGATGACATCATCAACCGGATCACGGCATATCTCAAGCCGGGGCTGACCGAACTCGAAATCGCGCAGTTTGTCCACAACGAATATGCGAAAGAGGGCGTTGTCCCATCGTGGGATCATGCCTACTGCCCGACCGTGACCACCGGACCGGATTCACCCGTTGGTCATGTTTCGCCCTCGTCGGAATATGTCACAAAAGCGGGTCATCTGCTGCGTATCGATCAGGGCGTGATCCTGAACGAGTATATTTCGGACATTCAGCGGGTGTGGTACTTGCAGCCTGCCGGAGAGACAAGCATTCCTGCGCCGGTACAGCACGCCTTTGATTCAGTGCGCGCCGCGATCATGGCGGCGGCTGAGGTCTTGAAACCGGGTGTTGAAGGCTGGGTTGTCGATGACGCGGCGCGTAAGACGATCGTCGCGGCGGGCTATCCTGAATATCAACATGCGGTCGGTCACGGCATCGGACGTACAGTGCATGACGGCGCGACTCTGCTGGGTCCGCGTTGGGAGCGCTACGGCAATACGCCTTTTGGAATCGTTGAGGCGGATAACTGCTACACGCTCGAACTCGGTGTGCAAGTTCCGGGTTACGGCTTGGTGAGTTTGGAAGAAGATGTCATCGTCACTGATCACGGGATCGAGTGGCTGGGTAAGCCGCAAACTGAGATCATTGTGGTGCGTGTTTAGCGATAAATCGCGCAAGCAGGGTAGGTGATCGACGTATGTCTGTTCGCAGCATTTTGTTAATCGCCGCCCTGCTGTTTGTCGTCTTGATCATTGTGATTGTGGCACTGCTGGCACTGCTGCAACCGGTAACTTTCTAACGGTTGCAGCGGCGCTTCTCATGTTTACCATGTCCCCGATTGCCACATACTCGCGTATACCTGTGTTTCATTCAAGCCGA
>CALBRY010000006.1 GCA_937927665.1 uncultured Chloroflexota bacterium | reverse complement strand
TACTACTTCTACATCTCAACCAAGTGGAAATGGGATGACGCAATCACGCCGGAGCATGTGCAGGATGTTTTTAAGCAGTACGGCGGTTATCTGGAAATGGTCTACCGCCGGACGCAGCTTAAAGACGTAAAAACCGTCCTCGGCGATCTGCGCCCGATGTGGGATGTGTTCGGCGGCGGTTACACGACGATTACGCACGCGGTGGCGGCGCGAAAAGGCTTATTCGGGTGATCGCGCTGTTGGGGACGGAGAGGTGCAGGTCTATAATTCTCCGAAATAGAAGGCGCTGCATCGATAGGATACGCATATGCCTCACTTCTCCCCGGTAACGCCGGAAATCATCCAGCAGTTGACTGTCATTCTCGGCGCAGAGGCGGTCAGCACCGCCCGCGCTGATATTGATCTTCATGCGAAAGACCAATCGCATCATCATGCTCACGATGCCGATGTGGTGATCTTTCCCACCAAAGCCGAACAAATCGCCGCTGTGCTGAAATTGGCGAACGATCACTGCATCCCGGTTACGCCATGGGGCGTCGGCACAGGGCTTGAGGGCAATTCGATTCCGGTTTACGGCGGGATTCTGCTCTCGCTCGAACGGATGACGCGGATCATCGAAGTCCATGCCGACGATTTTCAAGTCACGGTTGAGCCGGGAATCGGTCACAAAGACTTGAACGCGGCACTGGCGCGCTACGGCTTGTTCTTCCCGCCTGATCCGGGGGCGAATGCAACCGTTGGCGGGATGCTGGCGAATAATGCCGCCGGAATCCGAACCGTCAAATATGGCGCGAGCAAGGACAATGTGCTGCGAATGCAGGTTGCTCTTGCAGATGGGCGTTTGATCCATGTCGGATCTCGCTCGGTTAAGCAGGCGAGCGGCTACGATCTGCTCCATCTGTTCGTCGGCAGCGAAGGTACGCTCGGCGTGATCACCGAAGCGACGCTGAAACTTGTCCCGATTGCGGCGCATATGAGCGCGGTCGTCGCTTCGTTTGCCGATGTCGAATCGGCGGTGCAAACCGTCGTCGCGGTGCGCGGGAGCGGCTTAGACCCGGCGGCGCTTGAGTTGATCGATGCGGCGCACTGCCGTATGCTCCGCGAAACGGAGGGCGTTGATCTGCCCGATTACCCGACGCTGTTTATGGAATTCCATGTCGCACTGCCCGAAGCGCTTGAAAGCGTACTCGATAACGTCAAAGCAATTTGTAATGAGATGGGCGCGCTCCGTATTCACACGGCGACGGATTCGGCGGAACGTAAACGGCTGTGGCATGCCCGTCATGCCTCGTATGAGATCATGGTCAGGTCCCACCCGAATCAACAGTTTTTCATCAATGATGTGGCTGTGCCGATCAGTCAGTACCCGGAATTGATCGCCACGATTGAGCGTGTCAAAACTGAAATGGGCATCACCGCCTACATGATCGGTCACGCGGGGGATGGCAATATTCATGTTGAGTTCCCGTTCAGTTCGCCAGAAGGTTATGAGCGAGCGATGGAAGCGAACGGGCAGATCGTCAAGCGTACGATCGAACTCGGCGGCACCGCAACGGGCGAACATGGCGTCGGAATTGGCAAAGCGAAATATCTTCCGATGGAACATGGCGAAGGCTTAGACGTGATGCTTGCGATCAAGCACACACTTGATCCAAACGGGATTCTGAATCCGGGGAAGATTTTCTTGGAGAGTTGATCAAGTGACCCAGTGACCGAACACCATGCGCGCAAAAATACCCGACAAACGCGTCTTGGTCTGTCCGTAAATCAAGAATAACGCCCATGAGCGGTGCGTTACGCTTGGAAACAAACAACTGTCTCCAAGCGGCACCGCTCATTAAAATTGTCAAGTAGCATCCGTTAAAGCCGATAAATATGACAGCAGGGCGCGTTTGAACTCGATGATGACTCGGTCACGCTGCTCAGAATTCTTGATCATCGTCAGAGGCAGCACCCCCTTGATGATACTCATCGCTATCTGGGCGGCGCTTCGTCGATCGTTACCATGAATTGAAGGCGCTTTGAGTGAAATCACACGTTCAAAGTCCGTGATCATTGCCTCGGTGATTGAATCAGCCGCTGCCTTTAAATCTTCTGAAATCCCGGCGCTGTTGAAAATAAGGGTGAAACCGGGGTGGGTATTCTCGAATTCGACCAGCGCATTAATAGTGCGGTCGACCAAAACGGGCAGCGGAACATATTCGACATCCGGTGTGAATAAACGACTGGTCAGCAGTCGCATATCCCCCAAATATCGTTTGGCAAGTGCCTGCAAGACAGCGTCTTTGTTCGGGAAGAATTGATAGAGCGAACCGATTGAGGTATCTGCACGCTCTGCAATGAGCGATGTCGTCATTGCTTCGTATCCCATTTCGCTGACCAATTCAGCAGCAGCATTGAGAATCACCTCAACCCGACGCTGACTCCGCTGCTGGCGCGGCACACGGCGCATAACTTTCTCGATACTCATGAGTAACTCCGTCACTTATTAGGCGGAAGGGCATACCTAACAAGCCATCGCAGAAAAAGGTAAACCACGATTGGGCAAACGTATTCCGACTGGAGAGGGGTTCACGTTTGTCGGCAATTGGTGAACTAAAGTATACCCTTCCCTAGTATCATACGCTATGGTAGAGACAAGTGTAAAGATTGTGCAGTCTAACAGAAATGTCATGGAAAAGGTGCGTTATGGTGAGAATTTACAAATGAAAATGCCCACAGGAGAGATTGTCTGGTCAAATTTTCAGACAATTTCTCCTCCGGGCATTTCGCTAATACACGGCGGTGAATGCTACCTGCCGATGGTGATATTTCCCAGACTCCCCATCTGTCCATCGGTGCGTGCGTGTTCGATCATTCTAACCGTTGCATTGAGTTCTTTCCGGCGTGCTTCGACCAGTGCATTGACCAACCGTGTCTGCATCGTCAGCGCGTCCGTCAGCGAGTCGATTTTGCGGTGGAGGTCGGCAATTTCGACTTCGTTCTTCAAATTGACCTGATAATCGTTGTCGGCAACGGCGCGGTCTTTGGTCGCTTGGCGGTTCTGCGACATCAAGATGACAGGGGCTTGCATCGCGGCAAGCGTGCTGAGCGTCAAGTTCAGCAGGATGAACGGGAACGGATCAAAGGCGTTCGTGCCCAGCACACCATTCACTACCATCCACGCTGCCATGATGAACATAAACATGAGGATGAATTTCCAGCTTCCGGCGAAGGTGGCGATTTTGTCTGCCATCCGTTCGCCAAAACTGGCGGACTCATCCATTTCTTCGTACACGTCATCGGTGACGATGAGCGGGCGCAGATCACGGATCAACGTTTGCGCTTCCGGACTGAGCAGGTTCTCCAATTCCTCGATTTCGTCGATCAGGTCTTGGATTTCGGCTTCGTCATCGGTCGGCGCGACCATGCCCTTGAGCAGAAGATCGTTGTACATAGCGACTCCCTTCCATGCAGCAACTATGCAGACGCAGCAATAGAGAAACCTAAGGCGTGCGCCCGTTTTGAGTGATACGAACCAGTTGCGTGGAACAGAGCCAAACATTGCACCGGGGTCGCCCCGCTGAACGGGGTCGGCGGTTACACCGCCGATTTCCCTGATGCACACAGGAGTGTGATTAGAAGGGGAAGATCAAGCAGGCGTACCGCCGCCGGGTAATGACGGCATCTGTTCGTAGGTACTGCCAGCGTCCATTGAGTTTGTTCACCTGAACAAATATGCAAGCCAATGAGGAGCATTTCGCTCCTCAAAGGTGAACCCACTATACGCTCGTTTTGAGCGAATGTAAAGAGGGGGTTGGTTAAGGTTGTGATGCCTGAAAAATACGAACAGTTGAGCGATCTGCGACGTAGATAAAACTGCCGTAAGTCGTAATCGCCTGTATGGTGGATGTCTCGGCGGGCAAATCAAGCGCGCCAATTTCACCCGCGTTTGCCGGGTCGCTTACATCGATCAGCGTAACGTTCTGGCGGTCATCTGAAAGGACAATCAACCATTCGCCGCCTTCAAAGCTGAGGAAGTGTAAATCTGCCGCCGCGCCCGTCTCGATCATCGAGATTACTTCGCCGGATTCGGGATCAAATAGGGCGATAGAACCATCTTCCAGTGCCGCCGCGCCGAGCGTGCCGCTCAAGTTGAGGGCGAGCCGCTCCGCCAGCGCCGGAAGATCAATTGTCACGCTGCGGTTGATGCTTGCCTGCCCGCCAGATTCGATAGTTGCCGTCATGATTCGCGGGCTGTTCCGGTCTGCCAAGAAGACAGTATCGTTCAGGAGCGCCGCATCGGAGACGGGGGTCGGGTAAAACGTCGAGTTAACATCTTCGGGTGACAGCGTTTCAAAGAGCGTATAACCGCTGCTGCCAACGATGACAGCCCATGCGCCATCAGGCGACGCACTGACGCTGCGTGGGCGATCTGATAGATCGATCCAGTTTACTGGAGCGAATGGTTGATCCCGATCATAATCAATCGGTGCGACAATTTGCGCCAAGCCTGCCCGTCCGCCTGTATCCACAGCGATCAAAACTGCTTGACCGATGGCAGCAGCATCGAGCGGTATGCCGTCCAGTTCCGGCGACACAACCAGCGTTGGCGTTTCGGTGTCCAGATCATAAATTCGGAGTCGAGATGTGGCGGCATCCGCAACCATCATCCAACGACCATTCGCACTAATCGTGAGCGCACGGAAGTCCCCGGCGTCCACCGTAGCGATCGGTGTAGGGGCAGTTGGCGGCGCATCTTGCGCCCGGATTCCACCCACACTGATGATCGCGCACAACACCGCAAAAGCGAACTTCCATGCACGCATGATGCGCTCCCGCGCTAAAGACAATTAGTAATCGTCGTCGTCATCGTCGTCGAAGTAATCGTCATCGTCGTCATCATCATAGTAATCGTCATCGTCGTCGAAGTCATCATCGTCGTCGAAGTCGTCATCGTCGTCGAAGTCCTCGAAATCTTCTTCGTCGTCGACAAATTCCTCGTCTTCTTCATCGACAAATTCTTCGTCTTCCTCGTCGACGAATTCTTCTTCCTCTTCGAGTTCCTCTTCTTCGATTATTTCCTCATCGCCATCGGGATAGTCTACACGATTTAAGAACAGATCGAGTTCGTATGTCATGGTCGCCTTCACCTGCCCAGGTGCGATCAGCCAATTAGCCTCATTGTAGCGTAAAGCGCGCGTATTGTAGCATCAACACGCCGATTGCAAAGGTGAACTTATGACGGGGTTTGCCCCAATCATTCACCGTTCTGCTGTTGAGCGCGAATTCGTTCCAGAAAATACTGGTGAAAACGATGATCGGGCGTCAATTCCGGGTGAAACGCTGTCGCGAGCAGGTGTCCCTGTTCGACAGCGACGATCCGTCCATCGGGGAGCGCGGCAATTATATCAACGCCATCTCCCGTAGCGGTGACGAGCGGTGCGCGGATGAAAACAGCATGGAATGGTGATTCGCCCAGTTTAGGCACGTCGAGATCGGTTTCAAAACTATCGATTTGCCGACCAAACGCATTCCGGTTCACCGTCACATCCATTAAGCCGAGCAGCGGTTGACGATCGCTGCCGATGTCTTTCGCGAGAAATATCATCCCCGCGCATGTTCCCCATGTTGGCTTAGAACGGGCGAAGGCGCGCAGCGGTTCGACCAAGCCAAAGGTGGTCGCAAGCTGCCCGATCGTCGTACTTTCACCGCCGGGAATGATCAACCCGTCTAACCCTTCAAGATCAGCGGGGAGGCGCACTTGTACCGCTTCTGCGCCCAGTTGGTTGAGAATCTTCTGGTGCTCGACAAATGCGCCCTGAAGCGCAAGTACACCGATCTTCATAGAAAACGTTCTCTCAGTCTCAGTGCTTTACAGCCCTATCGTGATGGAGAACGTTTCGCGGATCAAGTGCCAATTCGCACAATCTGGTTTGTTTAGTTCGATTGGATCAACCGTCGATAGCCATCAATGATGGTTTCGATCTCGCGTTGATCACCGTGCCGCTGACCGCCGCCCATCGCCAGATAACGCTGATAATCGGCAATCGCGCCGCGTAGATCGCCGCGTTTGGCGCGCGCACATCCCCGATTAGAATAGGCAACATCGATCGATGGATTGGAGGGGCATAGGCGGATCGCCTGTGTGTAATCGGCAATCGCGCCGATTTCGTTCCCCAGTGTGTCATTGACCAAACCGCGATTGTTGTATGCCAGCGGCTGCCGAGGATCGAGATAGATCGCCATATTGAGGTCTGCCAGCGCTTCGTCGTGGTCGCCGTGATCGATGCTGATCAAACTGCGGTTGGCGTAAGCCGCCGCACAGCGCCGATCAATCGCTAGCGCTTCTGTAAAATCGGCTCCAGCACCGTCGAGATCACCCGCGCGGTAGCGTGCGCGTCCCCGATGGAGCAGAAGATCTACATCGTGCGGGTTTGCCTTTAGAGCGCGTGAATACGCATCAATCGCGGACTCAAGTTCGCCCCGGTTGAGGTGTGCTTCACCCCAGCTTGCATAAAACGTTGTTTGACCACCCATCCACAAATCAACGATTTTTTGGATGATTTTCATAGAAAAACCCGCCCATTTTTTGTGAGTTCTTGACAGCACACCTTAATTCTAGTCCAGATTTTGATCGGTGCGATCATAAAGAAGTCATCAAAAAATTCGAAGCGGTGATGCCCCCTCAAGTAAGGCTTGAGGGGGCGAAAATACTAGGAATTTGAACTCGATTTGGGGACGCGGGCGATAATCCAACTCATAAAGGCTTGTTCGTTGCGCGTCTGGAGCAGCACGCGACCGGGTCCGGTCATTTCGCAGACCAAACCTTCACCGCTCAAAAATGTGGATTTCCATCCGCCAACGCGCTTTACACTGAACTGCACCGTGGTATCAAATCCGATGATATGCCCGGTATCAATCGTATAGTGTTCCCCGGCGCGCAGTTCGCGCGATTCGACCGCGCCGAAGCACGACGCCAACACCGTTCCTTGACCTGTCACCTTGAGCAGGAGCAGACTGCCGCTGCCAAAGAAGCCTTTCGCGCCGCCCCAACTCGTATCATAGGCGACGCCTGATTCACCTGCGACGAAAGCGCCGCTCTGGAGCATAAACGGCGCATTGGGACTAATTTCGATCGTGGTCATGTCACCGGGCAGGGTGGGCGAGAACAGGATTTCGCCGCCCGCGTTTCCGGCGGTGAATGTATTCTGGAAGAAGCTTTCGCCGCCAACCATGCGCTTTAGACCGCCGAGTAACCCGCCTTCCGATTTCGTTTCGATGGTGATTCCGTCCGAATAACTGACCATCGCGCCGCCCTCCGCTTTGATCGTTTCACGCGGTTCGAGCTTGACAACAGCGACGGTATACGAGGGTTGGTGTTTGAGTTGAATATCCATAAGTGATCGTGTCCTTTGTGTCATAAGGCGCAAATGGGGTTTCAGTCCCAATACGATCGATTATCATGCCGAATCAATTCGGTGATCCCCCTACATCTGGCAGGGTGTACATACCCCCGGTGGCGCTACTACGATCCGGCGGTGTTTCGCGTATAATGATTGGCGCGTTGAAAAAACCGGAAAGCAAACCTTCGTGAACGTCTGTGTACTGCTGGACGCCTTTGACCACATCAGCGGAATAAGTACCACGTACTGGAGTCAGCTCCATCTTGCGCGGGAAGCGGGTATCCGCTTGACAGTGATCGCTCCGACAGCGCATGGATCACCGCCCAGTCGCGAGGTGATTAACGGCTCAACACTGGCGCGAGTTGGATCACGGGTGAGTATTCACATGCCGGTTGATACCAGCATTCGTCTCGATCTTCCTGATCGGGATCAATTCCGCCGCGCCATTGAAGACTCTAAGCCGGATGTGCTGCACATCGCCACGCCCGGTCCTGTTGGGATGCTTGGAAAACGGCTTGCGAAAGACTTTGGTGTTCCGCTTGTCGGTTATTTCCACACCGATTATCTTTCGATGCAAACGCCGCAAGTGCTGGAAGTGATGTACCCCAATCCTGTCTTACGCTATGGCGCTTCGGCAGTGATGCAGACCTTTAACCG
>CALBRY010000005.1 GCA_937927665.1 uncultured Chloroflexota bacterium | reverse complement strand
TAATTGATAGATGTCGGTGTTTAGTGTTTAGGAGGAGGCGTTTATCATGAAGACGATACTTAGATTTATCCTACTCTTCTTGCTGTCATTTTCTATTGTTCAGGCATATTCACCTGCCGATGCACAAACTGATGAAGCTTGTGAAGTGCTACCTTTGAGCGCACTCTATCTTCCCGCCTCATCTGGACGGTTTGTTTGGGAAACAGACCACACACTTTATGACTTAAACGGGGAATATACACTTTACAGTGAATATGCTTACAACCTCTCAAACTTCAGTATATCGCCCAATGGTCAATACCTGACCGCACTCCGCAGATTTGAGTCAGACGATGACAGTCTTTCTGAAGTGGTCGTGTTCGATCAACGCGGAGTACTGGTATATACAGGCGCGCCCACAACTTCTTATCGGAGTAATGTTTTCTGGTTGAGCGATGAAGAATTGCTCAACTATGCAATGGTCTTCGATTATAAATATTTCGATCCGGGTCCTTATTTTGGGGGTCTGGAATTTTATTACCGCACAGGCATTTACCGGATTTTCCCATTTCAACGCGAATATCAGTTTTCACTGGTGCCGCGTAGTTCACCATTACAATCCGATCGCACCTTAATCTCAAATGGGTTGACTAGCACATTTGATGGGCGTTATCTTTTTGGACACAGGGGGGTCTTTTACGATTTATTAGCCGATAAAGCACCGGATAGTGATGCTTTCGCACATTTTCGTTTTGGTCAACCCTCTTCTACATCGTACCGATTGATCGGTATTGAGGAGAACACAGACAGCACTGGAGGGGGCTACTCCGTTTATGTCTATGATCTAGAGAATGACACACTGACATATGTAAGCACCATCAATACTTTCATTGACCCTTTCGGCCAACCGTTTAGCTGGTCACCCGACGAACGCTATTTTCTCTATGCTGAGACCGGCTCTCATAACGGAATAGAGTCACCTCGCCGCATTTGGTTGTACGATCTCCATTCGGGAGAACGCGTCAATACATGCCTGACTCAACACCTCACAATAGATGCCCGCGAACCGTCTATGCCACAAGTATATCGACAAGACCCAGAATTTGTTTGGTCAAGAGATGGGCGTTTTGTAGCGATGGTAAGCAGCGTTGAAAATGATGAACCTACTCGTCGTTATGGGGTTTTCATTATGGACACGCAAACACACGCACTCTATCAAATCCTTGCTTTAGGGGCAGAGTATTTTATGGACTTTTCGGTCACCCCGATTGCATTTGCCTCAAGGTATATCAATTTGATTGGCTGGATGGAATAGCGCCGCCGCTTGCCCCACCCAGTACACCGATCCTGCTAATCAGCCGGGATTCATTCCATATGAGCGCACAATGCTGATTATCGATGACATTCTGCGCGGGATTCAGGTGCAGCTCGACGCGCTCTGGTACAACGTGCTCTTCTCGCTCGCGGGGATCGGCTGGGGCATTCAACGCGGCTTCATTATGATGGGCTACTCGATTGAACTGCTCAACCAGTGGCTCGTCGAGAGCGCGTTTTCGCCGCTCATCGCCCAAACCAACGCCAGCTTGCGGATCGCGGTGTCGCTCGCGTTCGTGGTCGCGCTGATCGTGTTGGGGATTACGTATCTGCTTGCTGCCTTCGCACGGATGCGCGTGGTCGAACCGCGCAGCGCGTTCGCGTGGTATCTCGTAGCGGCACTCTTTTTCACGCTCGGACCGGAACTCTATCGCGGGATGAGCGACTTCCGCCGAACGATCAGTCAAGGGTTGTACGCGAGCACGTCTCCGGCTTGCAGTCGGTGACGGGGGCATCTTTCGGCTCATTAGGCAGCGTGCAGGGCGTTGATCTGCCCCTGCTGCCGCTGTGCGACAACCTTGGCACATACACTTTCGCTCCCATCGCTGCAGAAGCCTATGCTGAGGCGGCAGATTCACGTTGGTATCCCTTTGGTGCGTTCATCAGCATTGACGAGTACAATGCGAACCAAAGTGAATTCTATAACGAGGCGTTTGCATTTCGTCAGAATATGGATGACCCGCCCAAATACTTGAATATTTGGGGTAACATAACCGAGTCTCCAAGCGCATATATCATTCCTGCAGGGCGATATTACCCACAGTTCAGAGACGGCGAGAACAGAGACTTCTTTCCTAATGAACGTCGAACGCAAAATCCAAATCCCAGTGAAGGATTTGCGGACACCTTCGCGAACATCGTATTGCAGACGCCTGCTCTCGCAGTAGACTCCCCGCGATACACTTACTTCAACGAACAACATGTATCGGACTGGGTTTCCACCATTGCTGCGTATAACGACTAACTACAATATCCAAAATGAGTTCCGTCTGTGGAGAAAACATGAGGCTACGATCACGCTTTCTAATCCTGACCGGACTTACCATGCTGATGAGCTTATGGATTGCACAGGTTCATTCGCAAACGAAGACGCCGACACCAATGGACGAAGTTCAGTCGGTTTTTCCCAACGATACTTGCGCGCCGCCCTGCTGGTACGGGATCATACCGGGACAGACCACAATCCTAGAAGTCAGAGACATTCTGCGGTCACATCGTGACGCCATAAGACCCGTCACAAACAACTCGTCGCCTGATTTTATGCTTGACGAACTCCCCCCGCCAGATGGTCAGTATGAGTTTCTCTGGCTTTATGGAAATTATGTTCCGCGTTATGGCAACTCGATTCACAATAACCTCATCGTCTTCGAGGATGGAATCGTTTCACGGATGCACCTGGCTCCACACTACCAGATCAGCGCACAGGATGTGGAAGATGCCTTGGGTTCTCCAGACAGCGTTCGTATTTCCGAGTCGATATACTGGCTGGAAATATTTATGTACTACGATGATTTAGGTGTTGTTGTTTGGCTGGTAGGCGAACGCAGCATATCGTGCCGGATGGTCATTTTCCAATACGACTTCCCTGTTTTCGACATTTTCTACTATGTTCCGGGTGAACTCGAAGAACAAATCGGTCCCTACTCGACCCCCCAGCTTTACCTGGAAGTTCGACCGGATATTTGGGAGATCTGGAAATCCGGAACGAGCGGCTCCGAGTATTGCGAAGGTGCGTTTAACGCCTATAGGAGCCACCCTGATGTGACGCCGACCATCGCGGCGCTGGTGACGATCATACAGGGAACGTATACAGCCCGTGAATCTACAAGTGATGCACGGCGCGCCGCCACATTCACACAGGCTGCCGTGACACGCTTGGCTGCATCCACCGCAACCCCTTCATTCACGCTCAGCCCTTGATAGGGAGATCCTCATGTCCACAACAGCAACCATTGACACTCTCATTACGTCCGCTCAGGCGGATCAAGCCGCACTTGGCGCGCTTATCCTCCAGTTGAAAAGCGAAACCCTGCGCTCTGACGACCTTGCCTTGATCCCCGCTCCGCTGTTTGATGACGCGACTCAGGTGTGGACGCAGGTTTACGCCTTATTATCACGGCGCACTCGAATTAAGCCTTCTCTACGCTTCACCTACGCATAACACCCGTTAACATTTTTTTGGTTATAATATTACTGTTAATGAGGAGGAAACAGCGTGTCCAACCGCAACGAGCATCTCATCACTCTGCTGCGTGATGCCATCGCAGATTTGGAACAATCGAAAACGGTCGTTACCCATGCCAAAGTGACGACCAATCCCATCGTGCGGGCGGAAAAGCTGCGAGATGTAATTGCGAGGCATCAAGCCACTCTATTGTCCTTATGGAAAGCCCAAATTGAATACAACGGTGGTATCCCTGTAACGGTTGGTGTTGGTCAGGGAAATCAAAACCCTACTTTGAATTTGTATGTAGATATTTATGAATCCCCTAGTGAATATTTCAACCTAGGAACAGGAACTCGTCTCTTTCAGGGTAATGGAACGGGATATGTGGGTTCATCTTCGATCTTGGATCTAGTCATCACAGGACGATACAGGGTGCGTGACAGTTCTAGTAGTGATCATTATTGGTATCGCGCTCAATATACGGTGAACGGAAATTCTCAAGTTGGATGGATTAGTGATAACAACCGCGTTTGGCAAGGTGACGTTCTGGTAGATGCTGGCATCCATTGGATCAGTGAGAATAAGCCTAATGTGACCGATGCTTACGTCGCTCAGCTACCGGAGCAAGATCGGGATGGCACGATTGTAACAGCCATCCTGTATTCAGGAACAACTCCTTACTTAAGTTATGCTCCCTTAGCCGGAAATATTCGCATTGCTCCATTGCAGAACGGAGCGATCCTACGAGTACGCGAGTATGCACATGATTCAGTGAATTTGGGCGGAAATGTCACCTACCTAGGCGTTCGCATCCATTACGAGACACCCTCATACTACTTTGTTGGTGGATGGGTAGAAAGCAACGACTCCGGTTTAGATGCTGAAACTGTACAAGTAGCTTTATCACGTCCCACTATAACGAATAGAACGGCTGACTTCGCCGGAAGATTTGATTCTGCGGTACAGTCTGGGAATATTCCAACATGGCAAATGCCACCGCGCTTCACCTTTTATCCATTGAGCGTGGCGCAAACGTGCGATCCTAGTCTGCCTCCAAATAACCACAATATTGATGGTCTGGGGATTCCGGATGATCGTCCTGATCTTTATGGCACGCCCCCTTATCACCCAGGAACCGATTTTTATGCTCCGATAAACTCTCGTGTTTATTCTATCGCACCCAAAGGGTTGGTAGTTGGTATTGGAGTCGGTAATCCCGATGGATTAATACTAGGAGTGGACAGTGCATGGTATTGGGGCAGCGCCATTTTAGACGATCAACGAGGCTATTCAGTCATTGTACGGTACGGTCACTTGTATGTCCTTTATGGACATCTTCACTCTATTGAAGACACCATTTTTGTAGGTGCCCCCTTAATGCCGGGGATCCTATCGGACGCATAGGCACTTTTAACTCACCTCACGTACATATTGAGGTGCGAAATTTCGACAGCCCTATCCAACTAACATGGCTGCAACCACAACCGATGAGGGGTATGGTTTTTTGACCTACGCAGTAACCACAGCGCTGCAACGTGCCCGCCATCATTACGATCTTGCTCAATTCTTTTCATCAGAAGATTTGCTCGCTTGGAAGAATGACACCGACACACACGAAGAACAAACACCAGATAATACGGATGTTGTAACCGGATTTACGACAACCATAAGCGATAACACGCCGATTAAATTAGGTAACTTGATCGATCAACCCCCGCTATTTTCAAGTCAAGATGGATCTTCAGACAATATATGATCCCATCCTCGCAGCAGCGGTACGCGGTTTGGTGCAAGGCACTTCGGTTCAGTCCCAACTTATCGCACCAAGCGCCGTTCCGGTATTCCGATAAGGTGGTGAAGACGATGCGATCCTCATTGGTAATCTTTTTGGCTGTAAGCCTTATATTGAGTATTGGCATCAAAGCCGACCTTGCGGCTCAACAACAGGATCTTGCCCCCATCTATTCCGGTTGGTTTACCTCCAACCCCTCATGGTCATCAGACAGCACGAAATTTGCATTTGGTTCCGAAGGTTTTTTATCAGATCTTATGAACGGTACCGGTCAGTGGTATGTGTATGAGGTATATACCAGAACCTTATCTGAAAGGAACCGTTGGCCATTAAGCAGCATACCAAGCATCACACGTGAATTGTTTGAAAACCTATCTACGGAGGTTGTTGAACAAGCGCAGTTTACCTATAGATCCCCTAATTGGCGCTATCTTGTCAGTCCCGGTCGAAGGGAGATACAAAGACCGAGCGGAAACTTCAGCGCGACTGTTTTAGTCGACATTCAGGCTAATGAGGTTTTCGATCTCCCGTTGGAGGTTCCAGCGGCATACCCTGCTCCACGTTCTTTTCAGGTTGTATGGAGCGATGATTCAAGTGCTTTCACCTTGGGAACAGCACCGCTACTTGTGCCTGATTTGTCGTTTTTCACCTATGTCTCTGGTTATGCATCGGCAGATGCGTCCGAAGAACAAACGCTCATTACGCGCAATTTCACAGAATTTTCCTATGATGAGCGCCCGTTCAATGTACAAGGGGTGTATGATTTATCGCCGACAGGTACCCAAGTGCTTTTCCAAAGCGTCGAAAGCGCTTCTGAATACCCGGTCTTCATTTGGAATGCTGAAACGAACAGCTATCGAAAAATAGCTGACCTGAGTGCGCCCTCGTATATCCAGACAGACGCTATGTTTGATGAGGCTGGAACAGGGTTTTATATTATTAATGATAGTGGGATAATTCACTACGAGTTAGAGACTGGTGAAACAACTCTAATTCGCGCAGATATTAGCAGCATGTGGGTTGACCGGGCATTTTTCTCACCAAATGGTAATTGGTTAGCATTGTTCGACTACCGAGCAGATGGTTCAACCGACATCTATATGGTGGAAGTTAACTTGGGTGCAACCTGACACCTGATTAAAACGTTTCGAGTCTTGAAGAATTCTACTAGCGTACAAGAATCAATGCTCAATGCAGAAATACGCGGATTGGTGCTTGGGCTATCGGAGTCGGCGAACCTGCCAACACAAGGAATTCCGCCCCTTATTGCCCCAAGCATCGTTCCTAGTTTGCCTGGCGGTTCCCTTTGAAGAAGGAACTTTTCGTGCGCGCCGCTATGCGTTTACTCGTGATCGGAAGCATTTTCTTTCTCTCGGAATTCGCCCTAGAACGGACTGCGGCGCAGGATGAAGCGCTCACATCACTCTATGTATCGGTTAGCGGTGCGAGAGCGCTCTGGAGATCCGATAGCCTCGCTTTTGCTTCACAGAATCCTTCCCAAGAAGGGTATTCATGGACAGTATATTACTTGAATATTGATACTCTCCAAGAGAGTTCATCTCGATGTCCATTTGGAGAATTCGACACGCGAGATCTTACATACACCTTGAGTCAAGGCATATCGAATGGTGTTATGCGCGGAGAAGAATGCGTCTTCTGGTCACCTTACAACCATTATATGTTGGCATCCGGACGAGAAGAAATCACGTTCGATTACAGCCGCGATTCTGCAATGGCAACAATCTTGGTCGATTTCCGCCTAAACCGTTTTGTAGATATTCCATTATCTGAGCCAATTTGGCACCGTAATCCTATAGATACGGAAATATTTTGGAGCGATGACTCGACTGCCTTTGTGGTGGCAACACCATCATTGTATGGGCCTGCCGAGATTCGCTTTTACTCATATGTTAGCGGATATGCCCAACAAACGCTGAGTGACGAAACACATATGATAGTGCGAGACTTTGAGGAGATTCATTTCAATGAGACAAACTATCATGTGATAGACATCCATGATGTTTCAGCGGATGGTTCTATGGTTTTGCTTCGCACAGCTTCTGACAGATCCCCTTTTGAATATCCTGTTTTCGTTTGGAATACTGATACCGACACCTATCAACGTATAGATGAAATTAGTACAGACTCCGTTTCGTTGGATATGGGAGCTTCATTCGCTGCCGACGGACAATCGTTCATCATCGTTGATAACGATGGCATTGTTCAATACGATCTCCGAACTGGTGCAATTGAGGTTTTGCGAGATGATGTTAGTGCACGATGGGTGGATGCCGCGTACTTTTCCCCCAACGGTCAGTCCCTGATGGTGTTCGACTATCTTAATAATGGGGCAGCGGACGCATATTACATTGCCCCTCCATATGACAACTTGGCTAGTCACGCGAGACAAAGTTGATCATTCCAAACGGCAGAATTAAACACAAGGAGCTTACATCATGACCTTCACCAGCACCGTCGACACCGTCATCAGCAGCATCAATGCCGATATCGCGACGCTCGAATCACTACTCGGGCAGACGGAGAGTGAAACCCTTCAGTCGATCAACCTTGATATCTTTCCCGCTCCATTGTTTGATGACGCGACCCAAACGTGGACACTGTATCAAAATACGCCTGACGCAAATGGTGTTTATGAAGGGCAGTACACCCTCGCCTGGACTGACCCGGCTTTAACGGACAGTAAATTTGTCACGGGCGAAGCGTTGCTC
>CALBRY010000004.1 GCA_937927665.1 uncultured Chloroflexota bacterium | reverse complement strand
AACGGGTATGAAAAAACTCGTGATGGCGGGCGGTGTCGCGTTGAATACCAAAGCGAATTATCGTCTGCTCAACGAAACCCCGTTTGACGAGATTTATATTCAACCGGCGGCGGGTGACGACGGTGGCGCGCTCGGAGCGGCGCTGTGGGCGTATCATCTCGTGCTGAATAAGCCTCGCAATTGGGTAATGCCGCACGCTTATTGGGGTGAAGAATACAGCGATGGGCAGTATCGCGAGTTTTTGCGCGAAAAGGGTGTGAAATACACCGATTTCGGCGGACGCGACGATGCAATGCTCGATATGCTGGCAGAGAAGCTGACGCGCGAAAAGGTTGTCGGTTTCTTTCAGGGACGTTTTGAATGGGGACCGCGCGCACTTGGCAGCCGGAGCATCCTTGCTGACCCACGTTTTGACGCGATGAAAGAAGTTGTCAACAGCAAAATCAAGTTCCGTGAACCGTTCCGTCCGTTTGCGCCGGTCATTCTGCGCGACCGTGCTGCGGAGTATTTCGACTATCCCGGTGTTGAGGAGCATGAAGCACCGCGATATATGTTGATGGTCGCGCCGATCAAGCCAGAAAAGCAGGAGCAACTTCAGGCGGTTTGCCATAAGGGAACCGGGCGCTTGCAGTCAATTGAGCGCGAAACGAATCCGCGTTATTACGGTGTAATTGAGCGTTTCGGTCAGCTTACGGGCGTGCCCGTCTTGCTCAATACCTCATTCAACCTGCGCGGTGAGCCGATCGTGTCATCGCCGCGTGATGCGTGGAATACCTTCCAGAACAGCGATATCGACATTCTCGTTTTGGGTGACTGCGTCGTGCAGAAGCCGGAGTAAGGAAGACTGGACTCATGCGTGATTTTTTCGCCCGGATGGGCATTCTCGGTGAACTGATGCAGTACCTCTGGCGGCGCAAGCTCTACTGGCTTGTACCGATGATCATCGTTATCGTACTTGTTGGTGTTTTGATCATCCTGAGCAGCAATCCGGCGACGTCACCGTTCATCTATACACTGTTCTAGGAAACGCGATCACACGATGAACATGGATTCGTTGGGGTTAGCACTGCTGATTGGATTGGCGATCGGGATTCCGCTCGGCTTATATGTCTCGATCGTGTCGAACCGGCATGAATCGATCAAGGGCGGCGCGCCCGCTAAAGTGTTCCACGCATTCGGTGCGGTAATTTTATGCACGGCACTGCCGGGTGTGCTGGTCGAAGTGTTCAGCGGCGCGGGTTTTCTGAATGCAGTCGCTTTTGGACTCGGTTCATTTGCGCTGGCATTCCTGATGCTGTGCGGATTTGCGCTGTTCGAGCGTCCGGCGCTTCAAAAAACGGCGGTCGTCGAGGATCGCGGCTGGACGGCAGAAAAAGCGAAAACGTCCGGGCTTTAAAACGATTTTGAATCACGGAGAGAGGGATCGCGTTCGATGCGATCCCTCTCTTTTTGTTACTGAGGTTTGACGCGATAAAGCAGTTCTCCAGCTTTGGGGACGTAGAGAATGCCCTCGCGCTCGCGTCCCTGCCATTCAGCAGGGTTGATCTGCGCTGGATCGGAATAACCGAGCGCCAATGCTTCGCATGTTTCACGCGAAATCTTGCTAGAAAGCGTGACTTGAATACGCGGATTCTCAATGCCGTTAATGAATGTCCCCGATCCGCGAAAATGTGTACTGTGAGCGATCACCCCTAACGGAATGTCTTTGAACTTCTCCCACTGCCCCAAGAAGTAGTCCCGTACGTGGTAGCCCACTTTACGGATATATTCCCCATGCACCACACTGATCTCGCCAAGATGCGGCGCGTAAACAACGATCTCGCCGCCATCTGCCATCGCTGGATCGAGCTTATACATCGCTTTTGCCGCGACCCATAACTCGTCGTACATTGGCGGCGCTACCGAAAGCGCGCGTTTAAACGGCTGATCCACCCAGACGATATGCCGCTGTGCCGAAAAATCAGCGGCGGCGCGCAATGCGGTTAGGTGATCCCCAACGAATGCACCCGATACGCCGTAACCTTCGACCACAAGCGCCGCAAGTGTGATCGGCGTAGGGACAAACTCGGCGGCACGGTGGATGAGATGGCGGACAGGCGTTTCAGCAATGCCGATCATGTCACGGACGGTGATCAACGCGCCGAGCCAATGTGACACGTTGATGAAATCTGCGCCGCTGATCCCCGGAAATAGATACTTCGCGCCGCCGCTGAACCCAACAACCTCATGCGGGAATGTCGGACCGACAATCAGCAGGTGATCATAATTGTGAACCGCGCGGTTGATCCGCACAGGAATATCTCCGCCGAGCGACTCATGATATCCCCCGGCGGCGATCTGTATCAGTTCGTCTCGCGTGATCGTTCCGATCTGCGTCAGTTCGGTGGGATTATCCCATGCGTGATTGAGTAAGCCGATTTTGGCGTAGGTTGTGGCGCGCTCTTCCGGCGTAATGCCCACCAACTTACAGAGCGATTCTTCGCTCAACGGCGGATGCGTGCCGAGTGCAACCATAAAATCAAGCTGACGTGTATCGCGGAGGATAGTTACAAGCTGGCGAAACAAAAATGGGAGCGGCATTGTTCGCGTGCCATCAGGAATCAGCACAAGCAAACGCGCTCCGGTGAATTTACCGCTCAAACTGTCAGTCAAAAGCGCAGTCAGTTGATCAGGCGAAAATGTCTCGCCGGGTGGGGCTGTTTGCGAAAGATAAAGCATAAGTCATCCTGAATGACGAACAGAGCGTGAGAAGTTTCCACGCTATTATAAAGCAGGTGAGGATATGGGATTCAACAAGGACGACTCAAGATGGACTTAAGTGGAAAGACAGCAGTAGTTACGGGCGGTTCGGGCGTATTGGGTTCGGTGATGTGCCGTGCGCTGGCAGATGCGGGCGCACAAGTGGCGGTGCTGGCGACTACCCGCGAAAAAATCGACGCAGTGGTGAACGTGATTCAAGCAGCGCGCGGAGAGGCGATGGGAGTCACTGCCGATGTGACCGATCGATCCGCACTGCAAACTGCCGCCGATGTGATCATGAGCGCCTTCGGAAAAGTCGATATTCTGGTCAATGCGGCGGGTGGCAATCGCCCTGACGCGACCACGGGCACACTCTCCCTGTTTGATCTTCCCGATACAGCAATCGATTCGGTGATGGCGCTTAATTTCAGCGGCACACTCATTCCGTGTCAGGTATTCGGGAAAATCATGGCGGAGCAAAAAACCGGCAATATCATCAATATTTCGTCGATGGCATCGATGCGTCCGCTCACCCGTGTGGCGGCATATGGCGCGGCAAAAGCGGCGGTCAACAATGTGACGCAGTGGCTCGCCGTGCATTTTGCGAAGGAGTACAGCCCGTCTATCCGTGTGAATGCGATTGCGCCGGGATTCTTTGTTGGCGATCAGAATCGTTATTTGCTGTATGACGAAAAAACGGGTGATCTTACACCGCGCGGGCAGCAGATTATCGATCATACGCCGCTCGGCAGATTTGGAGATGCCGAAGATTTGATCGGAACGCTGTTATGGCTTGCCAGCGATGACTCGCGCTTTGTGACTGGCATCGTTGTTCCGGTTGATGGCGGATTCAGCGCATACAGCGGCGTGTAGTCAGATGCTTACGCTTTCATCGCCAGCTTTGCCCAGTTGATGAAGCGAATCATGCCTGTTTCAAACGGGATCGTCGGCTGCCAACCGAGCAGTGCTTGCGCGCGGCTGATGTCGGCGGCACTGCGGCGCATATCTCCCGGTTGGGCGACATGATGCACGATCGGATAGGTTTCGCGGTTCAAGTCAAAAGCGGCGAGTGTGGCATCACACAGGTGATTGACCGACTGTTCGACTCCCGTGCCGAGATTGATCACCTGACCGTATGCCGCCGGATTATCGAGGGCGCTCACCCAAGCGCGGGCAACATCCTCAACATGCACAAAATCGCGGGATTGTTCGCCGTCGCTGTGAATGTTGATCGGTTCGTCGCGCAAAATATTCCCGGTGAAGATGGCGAACACGCCTTGATACGAGTTATTCAGGTTCTGACGTTCGCCGTACACATTGAACATGCGGAAAGAGGTCACGTTCAAAGGGGAAGCAAGATCAGAACGCGCAGCGGTTGTATGAACATAGCGCTCAGCGGCGTATTTCGTGATCGCGTAGTAAGAAACAGGATTCGGCGGTGTTGTTTCAGGCGTGGGAGTTGGCGCACCGTTCCCGTAAATCGTCATAGAACTGGCAAAGATCAACCGGGGGACGCGGCGCGCGATACACGCTTGTAGAATGTTGATCGTCCCATGTGTGTTCACGGCGAGATCGACAGCAGGATCAAGAAATGATAGGCGAATCGAGGCTTGTCCCGCGACATGCATCACGGCATCAGGTAGTTGATCAAATGCCTCAGCCACATCATCGAGATTACGCACATCCCCACGTATGAAGATGACCTCGCTCGGTACGTTGGCGAGTGATCCCGTACTCAGATTGTCCAATACGATCGGCGTGTGTCCGGCGCTGAGGAGTGCTTCGCAGAGGTGTCCGCCGATGAATCCCGCCCCTCCTGTGATGAGTACGCGCATTTAGGGGTGCTCCGCCGGAACAGCATTCACTTCAGATGTGGAGCGCGCATCCCACGGGATGAACATTTCGCCCTCCGCGCGGCGTGTATCATGACGCACGAGCATCCATTCAAACCAGACGGTCAGGAGCGTGTACAAGTAGCGACTCCCCTGCTCTTTCAGCTTGAGCGCAGAGACACCATGTGTTCGGTTGCGCCAGCGAATCGGAACAACAGCATACGTATAACCGCGCACAATCGCCTTGAGCGGAATCTCAATCGTCAAGTTGAAGTGTGGCGAAACGAACGGGCGGCAGCCTTCGATGACATCGGCGCGATAGCCTTTAAAAGCATTCGTCGTGTCGTTGAAGCGGAACCCGAACATCATACGAATAACCGCGTTGGCGATCCGGTTGATGATCAGCTTGAAGCGCGGGTAATTCTCGACTTTTGAGCCGCGCACAAACCGCGATCCGAACGCGCAGTCGGCTTTATCGCGCAGGATATAGTAATACTTCTCGACATCGGCGGGGCTATCGGACGCATCCGCCATATAGATGATTACCGCGTCCCCGCTGAAATGATTCAAACCGTAGGTTACAGCCCGTCCGTACCCGTGCCGTCCATCGTTGCGAATCACACGAATACGGGTATCCACTTCCCCGATGGCGCGCACCACATCACCTGTGCCATCACTGCTGCCGTCATCGACGACGAGAATCTCAAAATTGGTAATCTCCACCCGATCAAGGTGCGCGCGCAGCCCTTCGAGAGTTGGCGCGATATTGTCGTGCTCATTGCGGGCAGGGATCACAATCGAGAGTTTCATACGGAAAGTCTCCGCTGCCATTCAGCAGCGATTTCCTCAAAAATGTCATCCAATGTTCGGGTAATGTCCCACCCCGGCAGTGAGCGGCGCATGTGCGACAAATCGGAAATGTAGCACATGTGATCTCCAGCGCGCGCCGTGTCATCGTAGCGATAGCGCATCGGCTTCCCGGTGATCGCTTCGGCGCGGGCGAATGCTTCCCAGATCGAAACGGTATTACCACGTCCGCCGCCGAGATTAAACACTGCACCTGATGAGGGATGGTGATAGAAAATCTCGATGGCGCGGGCGACATCGTAAGCGTGAATATTATCGCGTACCTGCTTGCCCTTGTAACCGAAGATCGTGTACTCGCGTTCTTCGACATTACAGCGGATCAAGTAGCTGAGGAAGCCGTGAAGTTCGACGCCGCTGTGATTCGGTCCAGTCAGGCAGCCGCCGCGCATACACGCGGTTTTCATTCCAAAGTAGCGCCCGTATTCTTGTACCATCACATCGGCGGCAACTTTTGATGCGCCGAACAAACTGTGTTTTGATCCATCAATCGGGAAGCTTTCCGCGATACCATCGGCAAACGCGGGATCGGCATATTCCCAACGCGTTTCTAGCTCAACTAGCGGGATTGTGTTCGGACGATCACCATATACCTTATTGGTGCTCATGTGAACAAAAACCGCATTCGGCGCGTGCTGGCGTGTCGCTTCGAGCATATTCATCGTACCGACGGCGTTTACGTCGAAGTCGTCGAAAGGGCGCGACGCAGCAAGATCGTGACTCGGCTGTGCTGCCGTATGAACGATCAAATCGGGCTGTTTTTCTTTGATCAACTGCTGAACACCCGCACGATCGCGGATATCAAGTTCGACATGATGAAAACTGCGACAGGTGGACTCAAGGCGGTGCTGATTCCAGCGTGTATCACCTTTTTCGCCGAAAAACTCGCGCCGCATGTTGTTATCGACGCCGTAGACCGTCCAGCCGAGCGCGTCAAAATAAGTAACGACTTCCGAGCCGATCAATCCGCTGGAGCCGGTGACTATCAGGAGAGGCAATGCAGCACACCCTTTTCTTCTCTCGTATAAACGCATAACCATAATCCATCTAGGGGCAATCTTCAATATGAGACTTCACCCGTCAGGCTTGCTACAATCGTCATGATGAAATGGAGTTGACGATGCTGAAAATAAGACACTTCATAATCCTTTCCGGTTTAGCATGGTTGGCGGCGTGCAGCCCGGTGGCGCCACCGACTCCCACGCTTCCACCGCCGACCGAAACCCCGATTCCGATTGCTCCCGTCACGCAAAATGCAGACTGGACACCCGTCACTGAAACGATCAATGGGTTGGAAATGGTGCTTGTTCCGCCCGGCTGCTTCACCATGGGCAGCGACGATGGGCGTCGCGATGAACGCCCTGCTTTCGAGCTGTGCTTCGAGCAGGCGTATTACATCGGGCGAACCGAAGTCACGAACGCCCAGTTTGGCAGTCAAGGCAATTTCGCCGGCGATAACCGTCCGCGCGAAAATCTGCCGTGGGTTGAGGCGCGCGATTTTTGCGTCAGTAAGGGAATGCGCCTACCGACCGAAGCCGAATGGGAATATGCGGCACGTGGTCCGAGCGGATTGCATTATCCATGGGGTGATGAGTTCATCATCGATAACGCCGTTGTCGATCAAAACTCGAATAACGAAACGGCAGACGTAGGCAGTCGTCCGGCGGGTGCTTCATGGGTGGGTGCGCTCGATATGACGGGCAATGTATTTGAGTGGGTCAACAGCATTTATGCCCGCTATCCATACGATTCATCGGACGGTCGCGAAAGCCCTGATGATACCGAATCATCACGTGTATTCCGGGGTGGTGTGAACACCTACATCGATTTCGGCGCGAGCGCGCATACTCGGTTCAATATGCCGCCGGGTGATCGTGATTGGTTTATCGGTTTCCGCTGTGCCCTTTCACGGTGAAGTGATCATCATGGGGCGTATTTCTGGCTTTCTGTGGGTAATTGCCGCGTTCGGTGTGGTGGTGTTCGCCGTGCAAGCGCAGCCCTTATGGGGCGAACATCCACTGCTGCTCCCGGCAGTGATTATCGTGTGGGTGGTAACGGGGATCAGCATGTTTCCAACATCGGCGCTGTATCCCGTGCGCCGTGTGATCGCTGCGCCGCTTCATCGCTTGCGCGGTGTACCGATCTTGTTCTGGTTGGTGGTGCTCGTCTATCTAACGTTTGCGCTCGGCGTATGGGTCGTGCATTTTCAGCCGACAAATGGCAAATGGATTACCCCGTTTGAATTCGCCTATCTGCTGCTCGTCTTGTGGGGTTTTCTCTACCTGCTGTTCTACGACGGATCACGGGATGAGGCAAAAGCGTTAGGCGGTAAGCTGGCGAAGAGCGTCCTTACCGGGGTGATGATTACGCTGACGACGATCATGATCCTGTTTGCGGGGGCAGAAGCATATCTCCGCGCATTCTACGTGACGACCGATGCATACACATTCACCGCGATGAACTACTGGTGGTATCAGAACTTCTACTACCCTAGTTTCAACTCGCTGGGATTCCGGGATTACGAGCCAAATCCTGAAGCCCCGCGCCGAATCGCGGTTCTGGGTGATTCGTTCGCTGTCGGACAGGGGATCAATAACCTTGATGACACATTCGCACAAATTATCGAGCGCGGTTTGAACGACGGCACAGATGTCGATGTGATCGCACAGACCGGATGGGACACGGATGTGCAAGAGTTCAATCTTTCGCAGTATCCCTACCAGCCGGATACGGTGATCCTCTCGTATTATTTGAATGACATCGACTACACACTGACCGCACCGGATCAAAGCCCGGATCGCAATTTCCAGTTTCCGCAGCAGGGACTCGGATCGTGGTTTGTGCTCAATTTCTTTGTGCCAAACTACCTGTATTACAACCTGCTCCAGTTCACATCCGCCGAACGCAACTCGAATTTCTTAGGAGATCTGGTAGACGCACATTTGAACCCGGAGACATGGGGGCGGCAGGTGATGCAGCTTGACAGTCTGATTGCCTACACCCAACGAAACAATATGCGGTTGATCGCGCTGGTGTGGTGTAATCCGGTCGGAATCGATGCCTCTGCTCCGGCTGTCGAGCAGGTGGTCAATTACTTCGCCGAACGCGGGATCGAAACGGTCGATATGAGCGATCATCTGCGCGGATACCCGCCTACCAATTTGATCGTCAACAGCTTTGATACGCATCCCGGCGTGCTAGCGCATCAACTAGCGGCGGAGGCACTGCTCGAAGTGCTGAGAGCGGAATAACACTAAACCGCGGAGAGCGCATTGTGTTTATCTATGCGCCCTCCGCGGTTCTCATTATGTCTCCGAGACGTTTCGCGTGTAGCGATACGCCAGCAAAATCGGAATCAACGTGATCGAAATCACAAAAACCGCTGCCACATTTGTGATCGGACGATCACGGGGGCGGGTTAGCTGGCTGAAAATCCAGATCGGCAGCGTGTCCTGCTGCCCTGCTGTGAATGTCGTTACGATGATTTCATCAAACGAAAGTGCGAATGCTAAGAACGCGCCTGCCAAGAGCGCTGTCGCCATGTTCGGGAAGATCACATAGCGGAACGTTTGAAACGGTGTCGCCCCCAAGTCCATCGACGCTTCAACTTGAGAGTGCTGCATCCGCCGCAACCGTGCGACGACGTTGTTATAGACCGTGACCACACAGAATGTCGTATGACCAATGATGATCGTCCATGTGCTGAACGGAATATCCAGCACGCCAATCGCCGATCGGAGCGCGATACCACTCACAATACCGGGAAGCGCGATAGGCAGAATCACGAACAGGGATAGCGTATCGCGTCCGAAGAAGTTCGTCCGGTAAAGCGCCAGCGATACCAGCGAACCGAGAATGATCGCCATGATCGTCGCGATGATCGCCACCTGAAGCGACAGCCCGAACGCATCCCAGAAATCAGTGCGGCTGAACAGCGCCGGAAACCAATCGAGCGTTAAGCCGGGGGGCGGAAAACGGAATGAAGCTTCTTCGGTGGTGAACGCATACAAGACAATCACAGAAATGGGAAAGTTGAGAAACAGCAGCACCAACCCCGCAGAGAGCTTTAGCCCAACTCCTGAATGTTGAATATCTCTAGAGCGCATCAAACGCCCCCAATCTGCGCGCGAAAAGCAGATACACGCCCATGATCACGATCGGCACGACGGTGAACGCCGCCGCAAGTGGCAGATTGCCCGCTGTCCCCTGATACAACTGCACCGCCGAGCCGATAAAGCGGCTGGAATCGCCAATGATGCTGGGGATGATATAATCGCCTAACGTCAGCGAAAATGTGAAGATCGACCCGGCGACAACACCCGGAAACGCAAGCGGGAGTATCACCTTACGGAATGTCAGATTCGGGCGTCCGCCCAGATCCGCGGATGCTTCGATCAGCGAACGGGGGACACGCTCTAGTGCCGCGTTGATCGGCAGAACCATATATGGCAACCAGATATACACAAATACCGCGAACATCCCTAAGAAACTGAACGACAGCGACGCGCCGCCGATCACGGGAAGCCCAAGTATCCAATCCAGAACGCCGCCTAAGCCGAGTGTGTTTGCCGCCCATGTGACGATCCCCTCGTTGGCAAGGATCAGTTTCCACGCATAGACCCGCACCAGATAACTCGACCACAGCGGCAGCATTACGCCCAGATAAAGAATCCCCTTCATGCGCGGGCTGGCGAACCGCGCCATGTAGTACGCCAGCGGAAATGCCACAATCGCAGATGCAATTGTGACCGACACCGCCATCAATACCGTGCGGGTGATGATGTCAAAATTGGCGGGGCTGAGCAGTTCTTGATAGCTGTATGTGCTGAATTCGGGGATCACCTGCCACGTGAAATCATCGATGGTGTAGAAGCTCTGAACAAGCAGTGTTGCCAACGAACCGAGATAGAAGATCACCAACCACGCCATCGGCAGCAGAAGCAGAAGCAGAAGAGTCAGGTTGGGATGGGCATAAAAGTAGTTGACGACGCGGCGCATGATTAAACCTCCTCAAGCATCCGCGTGAATACCTTCGCCCACATCAAAACAACACGTCGCCCGTGTGCAGCATGGAGATCATGCGCGTGCTGTTCGAGATTCTGCTCAACCACTGTGATCGTACCGCCGCCATCAAGTGCGACGATATAGCGCGTGGTCATTCCTAAATAGATGACATCTTCGACTGCGCCTTCGACGGCGTGTGATTCTGACGGGACGGGTGTGCCGCTGTCGCACAGTCGGATGCGCTCCGGTCGCACGGAGAAGGGTGCATTCGCTCCGGTAATGCGCTGTGCGGTTTCGCCATCCAGCAAATTTGACGTGCCAACGAAACCCGCGACGAAGCGGGTACGCGGGCGTTCATACAGTTCCGCGGGTGTGCCAACCTGTTCAATTTTGCCGTGATTAAAAACTGCGATCCGGTTGCTCATCGTCATCGCTTCTTCTTGATCATGCGTGACGAAAATGAATGTGATCCCGACGCGTTGCTGAATTGCCTTGAGTTCGACCTGCATTTCTTGGC
>CALBRY010000003.1 GCA_937927665.1 uncultured Chloroflexota bacterium | reverse complement strand
CGCTCTCGTGGTCAGCCGACGACATCGCTTTCGCAGTCGAACTGATCGAAGAAGCAGATGGCATCATGCGCGACGTGCAGATGGGACTCGATTTGCTCAAGACCAGTCCCGACTTGATGGCGGCGCTAGAACGGAATATCGCACACCTCTACCGTGAAGTGAAAAAGAAAGGAAAGCTCGATGAACGGACAATCCGATTGGAGTGGACGGGCGCTGTCGGCGGCGCTGACGGAACAACCGTCGTTGACATTGGCGTTTTACAGCTTCGGTGTGATGCTGCGTAAAACGGATGGAGAGGTAATCACGGAATTTGCTGTTGATCCCGGTCAAGTCGCGCTGGCACTGGCAGCGAAAGTGACCTTCGATACTGGACTTCTCGGCGGAAATACCTTGCTAGTACGGCAGGACGGTGTGAAACGGACCGTCATCGAATACCGCCCGCCGCAGAAGACCGGCGTGTTTCTCGACGGTTCGGAGACGGCGCTGCGCATACCGCTGCCCGGACTGGTCATGATCCGCGTCACGACGGATGAGAAAGCCCCTGTCTATGGCGTGTATGCTGTGAAGTGCCGCCCGGAAACGATGGACATTCCGCTGTTTCATGCTCCGCTGCCCAACGTGTTCGGCTCCGGCGCGATCTGCTGGGGAACCGTGCAGCGTGTGACCGATACCGCGCTGCGGAGTGGATCACTGGCAGACGATTGGACGATGCTGCTGGGTTCATCGTTTGGGGATCATGCCGTCGGCGGCAAGAGCAAACGCGAACCCCGTGACATCCGGAAGCTCCTCATCGATCTCGAAGCGAAGAAGGCGCGGACGTATCCCAAACGGGATCTGGTTCCCGTGAAGAAAACGCTGGCACAAGTGTTAGGAGATGCGGAATGATGAACCTCTTCGACCCGAACACGCACATTCAGACCATCGTCATTGTGGGGTGCGGTGGGACAGGCGCTCAAGTGGCTCGCACCGTTGGGCGCATCGTCTACGACATGCAGCGTGCCCGGCTGCACACGCCGAAGATCGTCCTGATCGACCCGGATATTGTGGAGGAAAAGAACGTCGGGCGGCAGTTGTTCACTCCGGCGGATGCGGCGCTCGGCTTACCGAAAGTCGAAGTGGTTGGCAAGCGTCTGAACATGGCACTTGGGCTGGACATCGCGTGGATTGTCGAGCCGTTCAACCATGAGAAACATGGGGATCGTTATGGCGCACAGGTGGTAATTAGCTGCGTTGATAATCATCTCGCCCGGCGGGAACTGCACCAGTCACGCGGCATCCTGATCGGGGCAGGCAATCACCGCGACGGCGGGCAAATCGTCATTGGCAACACGCCGGATGCGGAACTGATGCGGCGGCATCTCGACGGCAAGGACGGAAAATATGCCTATTTGCCCAAAGAAGGGCTGTTGTTCCCTTCACTGCTCGAACCCGAAGCGCCTATGCCTGAGCCACAGCCTGCACTTTCATGTGCGGAACTCGTTCTACGGGGTGAGCAAGACGTGTTGATTAATGACTGGATGGCATGTGTCGTCGGTCAATACATCGCGGCGCTTTTGCGGCGGCAGCCGATTCGCACCTTCGCCAGTTTCATCAGTCTCGATGGTATGAGCATTCGCAGCCTACCGATCTGTCGAGAGGAGCTGAGTTCATATTTAGCAGGACATCCATGATAGTGCCAGAGGATCAATGCGAGACATGCGACAAAGACGCTTGAATGCTGCACGGCTATTCGAGTTTCTTGTACAAGATGAGTTCAAGCGGTTCGTTCGGCAGCGCGAAACCGCCAATGTCCTGATAGCCACATTTACGATAGAAGTGCTGTGAAGTTTCGTTTGAGAGGGTCGAGGTCAACACAAACTCTGCGCCGCTGTCGCGCATATGTACCTCCCACATGCTGTTGAGTTGTGTTGCAATACCTTTGCCCCGTGCTTCCTCAACAACAAAGAGCACGTTCATGAAGGGGGTGTTGTCCCAGAACCAACCCCATCGCAGAAAGCCTACACATTGATCGCCCGACGTGGCAACCAAAATCTCACGCGCCGCACTTTTGCTCTGAAGTACAGCAGCCGAGATATGTGGATCGTGGGCTGAAACGAAGGGAAGATCTGCATCCTCCACCAATCTCACCTGTACTGCATTCATGTTCAGAACTTCCACTTTATCACGAACGCATGACCACAAGGATTGAATCCATGTTAAACCATAAACGCCAGAACTTCCACCACTCCACGCTGCCGCCGCCGGGCGCAATCGGTCGCATTGTTGGTTTGAGTACCGTCAATCCCCGGCGCAAATGTATTGTCAGCCATTATCCGCTGTGCGACAACATCCTGCCCTACAGCCGGGGCATTCACACCGTTTTCATCCGTTTTTTGGACAACAACGAAATTGCCCGTTTCAGCGGGTTCTGGTTCGAGGCGTGGGAATAAATATGATGACCGATCTCACGCATCTCGACTGGCAGCCGGTGATTCTGCTGAAGGTAGTCCGTGTACCGTTCGGCGGCATCGGTGGATTATCGCTTAAGCGTGTCTATCTCGCCCTCCATGATGGACAGTTGCTCTACGCCGATTGGACACTGGAAGCATCAGAACGCAGTGAACCGTTGGTGTGCGCAACCGGATGGACATTCGTCGCACAACCGGAATACCCCGAACGACTGCAAGGGAAGGGCGCACATCGCATTCCATCCGGGACATGGGTGCTGCCGTATTCCGACCCTCTTTACAGCCTTTACAGTCATGCCAGCACCTTTCTCACCCATTTGATCCAGCGCATCGACACCCAACCGACTGCAGATGCCACCATTACCTTGTTAGTTCGCCTCTCCCAAATTCTCTAGCCAAAGGACAATCTCATGACCCAAGACCTGAATACCGTTGCCATGCAGCGGTATCATGACCTTTTTGATTCCACCCGGTATAACACCATCGGTGAATTCCTCGCCTCCAACCTGAATGCCGACCGTGACGACCAACGTGTCGTTGATGGCATGATCGCGGTGCAGAACGCAGCCTTCGAGCTGTGCGGTAAGACTGGTTTTGACGGCGCATGGCACAAACTCGCGGTGCTTTGCGGGCAGAGCTTTCTCTCGTTTCACACCATTGATGCGATGCGCGATTTCTTACGTCGCTTCGCCCCCGACGATAGCCGGATTGATGATTTTGAGGCAACCGCCAAAGCGATGCTGCGTGCCTACAGCGGGTTAGACGACCTCAAGACGGCGACAGCACACGCCAATGGCGTTCACTCATGGCGCGGGCGAATGGCATATGAACTGCTTGCCGCCGTCGATTATCTGACTCAGACAGCGATCCAACTGCTGGCGCACGGCGACGACACCTATACCCGTGAGAAGTTGCATAAGGGCTTGAATCGTATCACAGGCGCATTGTATGAAGGCATCCGCCACAGTGAGCAACCCACGCTTTACAACTTCAAAAGCATCTATTTCCCTGACGAGCGTGACCGCTGACACACTCTCACCATGCTGGCGTTTCTAGCCGGAATAGTCTTCGTTGTGACCTAGCCGTTTTTCAGGCGCGTTGCAGTCCGAGCAGCATCCATCCGGCTCAAGCAGCGTGTAATTCGCCCTACGGTTGGGTGCCTATTCGCATCCCCTATCGCCCCTTGCTAACTGAACCCGCCGTCGGTGTTGTCCCTCATTTACGCTCACCGTCTCTGCCGCGCACTGCGCTGACCTGCCGAAACTTACTCACATCCCACCCTCGACACTCGGTCGCCAGCCATCCGGTCATCTGCTACTCGTCACGCCATGCTCTCCTCTTGCGGGGTGCTTTGCCCATCCGACCTGAAAACGTGCCGATTTGTCGCTGACCATCCTAGCAGGCGCGCCGCCCGTCAAAATCCTTCGGATTTCGCTTCACCCGATTGCGTCTGGCTTGTGCCGCTTCGCTCATGCAATCGGGTAGCGCCCGTTGGGTGACGGATCGGCTTGGATCGCCTGCTCAAGTCAGGTCAGAAATCGGCACAGGGTCGATGGATAACGAAAGCGCATAAGCGCAGAGGAGAAAACAATCATGGGGACTTCACTGAATGTGCAATTGACCGGATTCGTCGGTAGCGATCCGCAGGTGCGTCAGGTGGGTGAACAGAGCGTCGCGTCGTTTTCGGTGGCGGTCAGCCGCAAGAACCGTGCGGGCGAGAAGCAGACGGTTTGGGTGCGTGTGAATTGCTGGAACAAGCTGTCCGACGTGGCGGCACAGTACGTCCGCAAGGGGTCGCTGGTGCAGGTGATGGCGGAATGGCTGCGCCCGTCCGCGTGGGTCGATCAGAGCGGTACGCCACAACCGAGCCTCGATGTGGATGCTAACCGCCTCGTCCTGCTGGATCGCGCTGAGAACGGCGACAACGGTCACAGCGAAGAAGCAGACATTCCGTTCTAGGTTAAAAAATGAAGTTTACAAGGGTAGCGCAGTGTTGCGCTACCCTTCATAATAAGTCCAAAAAGAAATCCTTAATTCAACTAGAGAGTTACCGAGAAAAGGAAATGTGAAGTTAAGGTATAATTTCTTTGCGACTGCAACAAACCGCGTTGGAGATATTTGCCTTTGAAATTTGATGACTTACTATCACGTGCCGATGATCAAATATTGCAAGCTCTACTAGGTGGAGCCGGGATGCGGTTGATCACGCTCCTAGATGCCAAGCTAGCCATTCCAACAAAATTAAAGGAAGTTGTTATTGGACTTCATTCACGGGAAGGTTTGTTGCTATCGCGTGAAACACGGCGTTTGTTGTTCGACATTTTACGACCATCGGAAGCAAAAGAACTAGCTACGTTACTCAACGTTAATTCTAGCGATCCATATGAAGCGTTGAAGAGGCTACGGATAGCACGAGGTTCGCCACGAGAGCAAGCGGAATTTCATTTTTTCGAACTCGTCCCTCCGCCCGTTGATGTAGATATTGATGTACCATCAACCGATTTGGTTGAAGTGGGTTATCCATTGTTTGACCATCAAAGGCAAGCAGTGCGAGAAGTTCAGCAGAAACTTTACGGTGACTTGCGCCGAGTTGTGCTGCATATGCCAACTGGCGCTGGAAAAACACGTACAGCCATGAACGTTATAGCTGAACATTTACGTAGTCACGAGCCAACACTTGTAGTTTGGCTTGCCCATACAGAAGAACTGTGTAGACAAGCGGTGAGTGAGTTTCAGCAAGCTTGGTCTCATTTAGGCAACCGTACCCTTCCGGTTTACCGATTTTGGGGCGATTACGAAATAGAGCTTCAGGAAATGCGCGATGGAGTTGTCATCGCTGGGCTTCCTAAGTTATACAGCGCAACAAAACGCTCGATTCAAACAGTTAATTTGCTTGGTAGCCGAAGTTCTCTTGTTGTAATCGACGAAGCCCATATTGCTGTTGCAGATACCTATAGTTTAATGATAGAAGCACTAATTATCCATCATCCTACAACAGCATTGCTTGGATTAACAGCAACACCGGGTCGAACATGGTCCGATATAGAAGCTGACCGTAAATTAGCTATATTCTTCGCTCGTCAAAAGGTTGAGCTTCATATATCAGGCTTCGACAACCCTGTTGACTATTTGGTTAGTCAAGGTTACCTTGCACGAGCGGTGTTCAGACCTTTAATGCATAATGGCGGCTTTGATGTAACCGAAGATGATTTCAGACGGATTGAGGATGAATTTGAAATCCCCTCCTCCATTTTGGATAAACTTGCTGACGACGAGCAAAGGAATTTGGTTATCGTTCGTGAAATAGAAGAGCTTGCGAAACAACATTTGAGAATTTTAGTTTTTGCCACGACGGTCAATCATGCACAACTCTTGGCGACCGTTCTAAGGGTGCGTGGATTAAATGCGACCGCTGTAACAGCAATGACACCTGCTCAAGAGCGTGCTAGACAGATCGAGGAGTACAAAAACGACGGACAAGAAACCCGAATAATATGTAATTTTGGAGTCCTTACCACTGGATTTGATGCTCCTAGAACAAGCGCAGCCATCATTGCTCGTCCTACAAAATCGCTCGTTTTATATAGTCAGATGGTAGGACGAGCAATTCGTGGTATTCGTGCAGGAGGGAATGAGACAGCAGAAATTGTAACCGTCGTTGACCAAGGACTGCCTGGCTTTAACAGTGTGGCTGATGCGTTTACCAATTGGGAAGACATCTGGGAGTAGCTCGTGACAAATCATGATATCGTACCAACTCATCTTGTTGTTAAGGCAATGCGGGATAGCGGCTATCGCAATGCAGCATATGCCATCGCAGAATTAATCGACAATGCAATTCAAGCAGGAGCTACACAAGTTGAATTATTATGTGGCGAACGCCGCCAATTAGTTCGACAACGGGAACGAATTCAGATCAGCGAGATTGCAGTTCTAGATAATGGTTCTGGAATGAACGCTGAAGTGCTGAGAATGGCGCTTCAATTTGGAAACGGTACACGCCTTGATGACCGCTCAGGAATTGGTCGTTTTGGCATGGGTTTACCCAATTCATCAATCTCACAAGCTAGACGGGTAGATGTGTGGTCCTGGCAGGATGGGGTTGAAAATGCAATTCACACTTACCTCGACATTGATGAAATCATTGATGGGAGATTGACTCAGGTTCCACAACCTCAACCGAAAGCAGTTCCCCAAGTTTGGCGTGCTATGGGGAAATGTTTTGAACAAACAGGAACTTTGGTTGTCTGGTCTACTATTGATTTGTGTATGTGGGCGACTGCACGCAAAGTCATTGAGAATTCTGAATTGCTGATCGGGCGAATTTACCGATATTTCTTAATACAAGGCTTTGTTAGTATACGAATGCTGTCTTTTGATATGAAGGCTCTCTCATTTTTGCCAGATGAGCGGTTTGCAAAACCAAATGATCCACTTTACCTAATGGAGAATACCTCGTGTCCAGTGCCCTTTGACACAGAGCCGATGTTTCAAAGGTGGGGCGAGGAAGATACGGTGTATCACATACGTTTCCATGGCGAAATTCATGAAGTACGACTGCGGTTCTCGTTTGCTAGAGAAGAGGCACGGGAGGGATTTAATCCAGGGGATCGCCCCTATGGTAAACATGCAGCCAAGAATGTGGGCGTGTCTATCGTTCGTGCTGGTCGCGAACTTGATCTAGATGCTGCTTGGTCGAATCCATCTGAGCCACGAGATCGTTGGTGGGGGGTTGAGGTTGATTTTCCACCTTCGCTTGACGAGATATTTGGTGTAACCAACAATAAACAATCTGCCCGAAATTTTTCCGAGCTGGCCAAAATCAATCTTGAAGAATTTTTAGAAGATGGACAAACTTTGGGTACAGCACGTGAGTTTATAGAAGGCGATGAAGACCCTCAATGGCCTTTGATTGAGATTTCCCATCAAATTCGCAAGAACATAAACATGATACGTGAATTGGTCAAGGCGCAGACAGCAGGCGCTCGAAGTTCGCAAAATCGTCATCAAGGGACTATGTCGCCAGAAGTCAAAGCCACGGAAGCAACTCGTAAACGCATCGAAGATGGACGCGGACAACCAGGCGTTAGTGACAAGCAGGAGGTCGAAACCCCTCCAGAGGTTCGTGAAGAGGAGATCAAAGAAGAACTCGTAGAACAAGGAGTCACGCGAACAATCGCTGAAGAACTCGCAGCTACTACTGTTGGCAGAGGTCTAAAATATACGTTTGCTCATGCTTCCAGTAGTAGTGCCGCCTTCTTTGATGTAACTTCACGTGGCGGAGCAATCATCATTACATTGAACACTTCCCATCCAGCTTACGAGCATCTCATTGAAGTGTTAGAAGATGATTTCGACGAAGCTGACCTCGAAGCTCTGAAGTTACGCCTTATTCGTGCGCGGGATGGTCTAAAGTTGGTGTTGACCGCATGGGCACGCTATGAAGATGAACAGCCCGATAAACAACGTACTCGGATTCAGGACTCGCGTTGGGATTGGGGACGTATGGCGCGTGATTTTCTTGATGGTGAGGAATAATTTAGCTACAGATGCAGTCACCCGGAACTCAGTTAGAAACGCTATGTCATGGTGCAGAGCAACAACTTCTGCTAGTTGCTCCATTCATAAAACTTGGTGCTTTCAAGCGATTGATTTCAGAATTATCAGATAACGTTTCGTTGATGTGCGTTACACGCTGGCGTCCAGATGAGATTGTAGCGGGAGTGTCAGACATAGAGATTTGGCAGATAATCAAAAGTCGCCCAAACTCTAGTCTGTGGTTGCGGTCAAATTTGCACGCCAAAGTTTATCGAGCAGATACAAGTTGTTTGGTCGGCTCAGCAAATCTAACGGATACTGCTCTCGGTTGGAGCCGACAGCCCAATTTTGAGTTTCTCTTGGAGGTAGCTTCGGATCATCCTGATGTTAAATCGTTTGAAGATAATTTGATGGTGGGATGTGTTCAAGTTGATGAGTCTATTTATATACATATGAAAACTGTTGTTGAAGCCTTTGAAGATACGATGCCAATGGCAGTAACAACGCCTCAAACTGTGGAATTTCCGGTGGAACTGCCTAAACATGAGACGTGGTTGCCAAAATTACGCCATCCAGAGAACCTCTTTGTTGGGTATTCTGGAAAATGGGATCAGCTTTCAAGTACATCTGCAACAGCGGTATACAGCGATTTAGCTGCCCTAGAGGTTCCGTTAGGCTTGTCAAAACTTGATTTTGAGCGATATGTTGGAGCGATGTTGCTTCAAAAACCAATTGTGAGGCAAGTGGATGATTTTGTGGCTATAACGCAGCGATTTGGAGCCGTAACTAACTTACTCCAACAGCTACCATGTTCAGATGCATCTGACTTTTCGCCGAACGAGGCATGGCAGAGCTTAATGAGGTGGTTGCTCTATTTTTTGCCTAACCGTTATCGTGTCTTTAAACCACGGCATTCGGAAGTATTTCATAAAATACCTAACTAACAGCTTTATAGTCTGTGTTATTTCTTACTCAAATATCCATCTATTTCCTTTCCATCTGCATCTTGCAGAAGCGCAGCAAGTTTCTCTCGAAGCTGACGCTCCTGAGAAGCGGTTGGCTCATCTTTAGAGAGAAAATGTAACAGCCGCATTGCCACATCACGGTTGGAACGATCAGTCAACATGGTCTTGTTAATATCGTTCCATATGACCCTCACCCACGGTTTACCCTCTAAATTCATTGGGACAAGTGATATTTTCTCTAAAGCATTATCTAGTGTCATCCCATCATTGGTGAGACTCCGAATAGTACTAATAACGATTTCAATTCCGATTGGACGAAAAAGAATATGTCCTCCAGACTGGTTCCTATAAGCTGAAGCATTTGGATCATTATCAGAGCTTGATGCGTAGGAATTCAAAACGGGAATATATCGCATTAGCCCGTCCCACAAATTTTGGGCAGCGTTATAGAAATGATCGACAATTGCTTCGTCAGGTCTGAATCTCTTGAACTCAGTCCAATTTTTCAAAATAGCACTATTGGGAATTTGAATTCCCAAATTTTCATAAGTTCGTTTCAAATCTTTTCCACTTAATCTCAAAAATAGATCTAGTGATTTATACACAAATACGAGTGATGTGAAACTACTTTTATCGGTCTCACCTAGAGAATTACTACGAGAAGCAGACACCTTTTTTCCTCGGAATAAAGGATGTGTGTCAACCAAACGACGAACAATAATTGCCACTAAATCATCTTCATCTAAGGCAATTTTCTCATAAGTGTTTACGGGTTTAGCATATCTATTCAATCTTGCGAAGAGGCGGCGCGTTCTCAATAATCCCTCTTCAGTTTTCCGATGCGATACGAAAATTACACTGACTTGTTCCTCACCTAAGCTCTCCTTTTCCTTAATTGCTTTTTGAATACCTACCAAGCGATGTTGACCATCTATAGCGTAAAGATCCTCTGTTCCGCTTAATACAAGAATGCCAACTGATTGCTCGACAGATGTTGGAGCCCCTTGCTTCAGATATTCGTTTGGGGAAATTTGTAACTCTAGCCATTGAGGTTGACCGCCGTAAACTCCCACAACCATTGAACTAAAGAAATGTTGTTCGTCGTTGAGTAAGAAATCTTTTATCTTGTTGGTATGGCCACGATCTAAACTTCGCTGCATCAATTCATGCAGAGCATCATTCGGATGAATATCTCGAGCTATTTTTACACGCTCTGCAAAGTCACTCATGTGAACAACTGTCACGTAGTATGTCCAGTCACCCATTTTGGCTCGAAGTGCTGGAAGAATTAGTTCACGTAATTGTGCCATTCAGAGTCCTTAGTCGAAAGCCGACTCAACGCGACGTACCTGAGCATCTGTTATCTGTGAATTTACGGGCGGTGCAAAGGCAGTAATCAGGGACTTCTCTACTGAAAGTAGAAAAGTGTCTAAGATTTGAGGTACTGCCATTGCGGGATCAATCTCCGCGAAGTGAAAATATAAGTAGCCCGTGCTTTTATAATATTTTAGTCTCTTAATTGATGGTCGTCCGACTCCTTTTGGTGCCCTAATTTCTCGGATGTATTCCCCATATCGTCGCCTTAGATTATTTGCTTTCCCAAAGTACATTAAGAAACAGGCAGCCAAGTTATCGGTTAAGTTAGGTTCAACGCAAAATGAATATATTCCTGAGGATGCTGGAATAGTTATAGCGTTGCTATCAGAGAATAGCTGTACACTCCAATTGAGAGTTGCTAATTTTGAGAAGTTTTGCCATCTTGATGGTACCAAACGGAATGTATGCTCAGTGTAGGCTGCTTCGAGAATATCCCAATCTTCATCATCAAATTGGAGTGTTTCGTTTCTGAATGTCATGGATTGTGTGGGAGCCAAGAAAAACCACAATAAGTCCAAATATTTTACCCTAGATCTCTTTGAAGTACATCAAGAAGAACGCGCAAATCCTGTTCCTGTGTATATATAGATATGCTAATTCGAACAGTACCGCCTAGTTTCATTGTCCCAACAAATTCATGTGCCCAAGGCGCGCAATGAAGACCTGCACGAACGGCAATATTTCTCGCTCCAAGCAGTGTTTCAATTTGTTGCGGTGAGGCTCCAGCAACATTAATTGAGATTATTCCAGATGAAGTGATAGAACTCTGCCCATAGACAGTTATGTTTGTTTGCTGACTCAAATGCTCTCGCAACTGAGCGGACAGATGATTGATTTGCACTTCCATTTGGTTGCGTCCAGTTTCAACCAACCATAATAGCGCCGCATGCAATCCCGCAATCGCACTGATATTCATACTTCCAGCCTCATATCGAGCTGCACCCTCGTCTGGCATTTCAATGCTTTCAGATTGCGTTCCAGTTCCTCCGTAAACGAGCGGTGCCGGTCGCCAACCTCGTCCGAAGGCAATGCCCGCCACACCATAAGGACCATAGAGCGACTTGTGTCCTGAAAAGACGAGTGCATCGATCATTGCCATGGGCAATGGTTTTAGACCAGCAGCTTGCGCTCCATCGACTAAAATAATCACAGATGGTGCGGATTGACGTGCTAAGGCAGCTAGTTCATTGACAGGAAGAACCACACCAAACACATTACTTACTTGGGTGATACACACCATGTTTGGTGGCTCAATGCGAAACAGCGATTTTACCTTTTCCAAATTACAAGCAAAGGACTGCTTATCAAATGGCAGAACCCGGATTTCAATCCCGATAGTCTTGCGAAGATGTTCTAATGGGCGGAGTATCGAATTATGCTCAAAGGGTGAAACATATACGAAATCGCCACGCCTAAGTCGTGCACCTAGAACCACTGTGTTTAGTGCTATGGTAGCTGAAGGTTGAAAGACAACATCTGGAGCATCGAGCCAAGATTGCAGCATGGCGCGAGTTTCGTTGACCAACGCCATCGCCCGTCGAGCAAGAGGGTTTGCTCCACGTCCCGCATTGCCTCCGAACCTGCGGTAAAAGCTGTCCATTTCAAGATAAACAGCTTCAGGTTTTGGATAGGTTGTCGCGGCATTATCCAAGTAAATAATCTCTTGCTCAACCATCAATGTCTTCACCCATTACGTAGCATAAGAAGGCAACCACGATTTGTCGTTTTTCATCAGCAGATAATGGTCTGCCCGCAATTTCGAGTGTGGACTTAAAGTTTTGTAGTATGCGCTTGCCTTGGGGGGTGAGATCAGAAGCTCGGAAGCGAAAATCCTTCTCGCCTGCTTTGGGAAGTTGGAGTGTGACGCTCACCACTGTCTCTCCTCGCACCAGCTCCTCGGTTTCTCTTTCAATCGCTATGCGTGAATTGAGTAGGATTTGACGGAATTTAGCTTCACTTTGATCGTTCCAATCTCGAATATGAAGTCCAGTAGCTGCTTGAGCAAGACGATCCCAAAACTGGCTATCATCATCTTGAATCTCGAGTACGGTTTCCACAATTTGTTGAGCCACTAGAGAGCCAAAGCGCATCTCTTGGATTGAGGTTTGTTGATGAGCTTGCAACGCCACAATCCACCCCTGCAAAGCGCTTTTCCCACTTGTTGTACGAGCCGTGCTGAAGGAACCAAACTCCTCAATTGCGAAACCATCTAGACGACGTTGAAGATCGAGATACGCATTTGATATCTCGCCTAAAAGTCGTTCCAAAATACTGGTAATTTCATCCTGCGATGTATCTTGGTTAATCTCCAACAGAAGAGGCAGATCGACAAATAAAACCTTTGCCGGTTCTAGCTGTGCCGTGCGAATAAGGGAGCGAAATTTAACTGCTTTTGGCGAAAGCTTCAGCGTCTCACGGCAAAATACAGGTAAACTTTGCAACCAGCGAAGCATGGATATCTTGAGTATTGTTAATGGCTGCTGGTTGCGTTCACTTTCGTGGATTTGAGTGCTAAATTGTGCGTAAAGCGTTTGCCACAACCGTTCGTGTATATCACTCCATTCACTAACTTCAATTGTGTAATCTTGAGGGCTATATACCATGTCTGTGATGAGCTTGCCGTTAATTGGATGGATGGCACGTTCACCCTGTCGGATGGTTGTTGCCCTAATTCGCCCTTTTAGAACAGCGGAGAAAATAATGGGTAGTACACCTTGGCGAATGCCGAATGGAGGGCTAATCAAGTCATCGACCAAGACCGAAAATGTTTGTTTACCGGCTTGCTGGCAATAGTCAAGAAACTGATCGATGCGCTGCCAAAGTTTTCGAACAGCATTATGTTCGATTGGTGCATCAATAACCCAGCCGCGATCTTCAGTCAAAACTAAGATGCCGGTCATTGTTAGCAATGAATTCAAAGCAGCGATTTCGGGACCGTGTCCTTCAAGTCCTAATGTTGCATCAACAGGGTTACTTAGAATTGCATCAATCACCTTCTGAGCTGCCGCGATTTGTTGCCCAGTAGGATTACGTTTATTCAAACCTTCACTATTGAAAACCGGGGGTTGCGGAAACACCTCCATACAAATTTCACTGACGAGGCGAGTTGCCTGTCCGGGGATTGTCATTCGATTTGGGATGAGATCGCCGTCTCTCGGGGCAAACCAAGTTATTTGACTTGCTCGTGATCCAGTTAGTACTTGAAGTTCGCGCTGTAGGCGGGATCGAGCGTCTTCTATGAGCCACGTAAGTTCGCGTTGAATGCGTTCATGATCATCATGCTGCCGAAGGTCAGGATCATCATTCAATTCTTGTAATCCAAATAACTCGCGGAGTACCTCAATTAAAGTTATTAACGGTTTTTCGGGAACGACAAAGACAATTTGCTTATGAAATTGAACATTATTGTCTATCAGTCGCAAATTCAGCTCATCATCTACCAAAATATAAATGATGAGACCATCAGCATTTCCCATCTGCTGAATAAGGTCGTCCCAAGAGGCATCGCTCAATTCCTCCGCCCATCGGTATAGACCTGTGAAATAGCGAATCATCGCGTATTCTTGGTTGTACCGACGAGCTAGGGTATAAGGTGCTGGAAGGACCTGCTCCAATAAGCGACGGAGTTGAATATTTGAAGGGTTGATGCGTTCTAGAGTTTGCTCAAGTTTGCGCTCGAAATCAATGTCGCTTCCAGTAGTGAAAGACCAAAAGCCATCCAACTGACGACGAATTATGACTTTACGACGACGCAGGTTCTCTAGGCTAGTGAGGACCGCAGCTACTTGTTCTTCTGTTTCAGCACCAATTGCCCAGCACAATAATTCTGTTGTCGGGCGCGCTCCAGAGCCGTCCGAACAAATTGCCAGTACCCCTAACGCTTTAATCATTTCTTCTTCAAGAGAGTCGCCTGCCATTAGCTTATCAAGGGCATGTTCCACCCCTGACCAAATACGGTGAACGCCACCTATCCCTGTATTTGAACGAATCGAGTCGGCGAAATAGTTCCATAGCTTTGCTGCGCGAACAAAATAGTCCTCATCCTCAACCCTCATTTCGCGAAGTATGAAATAGAGGGAATTTGGCTCGTCCACCGTTAAAAACGTGAATAAGGTGCGTTCATTTTGAGCAACACGATTTGACAGTCTTGTGAGTGCGTATACAGTCAGCGGGTGCAAAGGCCAAGTTCTTTGAATAACTTCACGAACCTGCTCAGTTGTTAGAACACCAAAAATATGTGCATCTACAACTTGTGTCACTAATCTATCAAGATTGGACTTTTGCAAAAGCTGTTCAACAGCGCTTTCATCAGTATATTGAAGTGAATTTGCAATCAAACGATACGCGATATGCGGATCACCTGTAACATTGTGACTTTGAAACCGCCCTTCAATCCGCGACCATTCTTGCTGATAGGTTTTGGGCAATCCTGAAGCATAGCTTTGCAATTCTTTATGTGTAAATAAGAGAAGATGAAGCTGTCCTTCTTCTCCACTATGATTACAGGCTTCAGCAAATGTCTGTAATTGGGCAGCTTCATGCCCAAATGCATGTGCAGTGCGGGCTTCGATGTATCGTCCGAATTCATCCCACAACACCGCAATTCCGTCATAGCGACCATCGCTTTTAAGTGCTTTTATTACATCTTGGAAAACGAGTTCTGGAGATTCCTCGGCAAATCGATCAAAGGCAACCCCAGAGGTGATTTGCGTATAAGCTTGTTCAAAATACATATACGCTTCAACATCACTCTCCTCAAGCTTCTTCAAAAGTGAATTTACATTCCAAGTTTTCTTCGATTGTTTGATTAACTTTTCAAGTACCTTTACTGTATCTGGATATGAGGATTGCCAATCTTCAATAGTTCGGATAGCAGCGTTAAAACGTGTTTGCGGATTTATGTAATGAAGATCCGCCGCGGTAATCGCACGAGTCAAAGCCCTGACAAGTGCAGTTGCAAAATCCCCTTCGTCTCCAGATAAGACAACTGGCAACAATTTACGGTTTTGCTTAGCATACAAATGCTTTTCGACACGTTTGCCAATTTGAGGGTCTATTTCTGCGATACGTTGTGCTAGGGCTTTTGTCTGATCCGCTAAATCCGAAGTGTTTTCCAAAAGGGCAGCAAGGCTAACTGCTAAAAGTGACTTTCCTGAACCATAGGTTGCATAGATAACATGCGCACGTTGTGTTCCATTCGGATCTGCACCTCTAATAATTGCATCAATCGCTTCGGTGGCATTTAGGGTAGGGATATAGCGATCAATCGCGTCTGTACTACGCAAATCGTAACGCAGGTGGACAGCACGTTGAAAACGAGGTGAGGGACTAATCAGACCATCTAAAGTCTGCGTTGGAGGAATG
>CALBRY010000002.1 GCA_937927665.1 uncultured Chloroflexota bacterium | reverse complement strand
CTGCTGGCTGTGCTTATCGCCTTGCTCATTCTTGTCGTCGTTGTACTGCTCTTTTTCCGACCTGACGATGAGCCGTCCATTGGTGTGGGCGGCGCAACCGAAGAGGCAACGGGAGAGGTCATTGTGGATACCTCGATCCCGATCCGGCTTGTTTACGATGAATTTTCGTTTACCGTGATCAATATCGGTGAAACCGACGCGGCGATCAGCCGTATCGCGTTCCAACGTGCGGATCAAGTGGCGACGGAAATCGGCGGATCAATCAGCGGCGGATCACTGCCGCCGGGGTCATGTTTCCGCATTCGGGCGCAAGATCGACAAGCAAACCTACCCTCTGAATGTAGAGAGCTGCGAAACGAAGTCACACACCCGACCGGAGATGCGCCGTTCTACTTCTGGCGCTCCAGCGGCACGGTGACGACGTTTACCGCGCTGATTGATGGTCAATCTGTTGGGGAATGCGCATCGGTCGACCGGGCACAGTCACAAACCTGCGACCTTTCACTTCCTTAACAATTACTTAATATCGTGCTCACATCAGAGTACTTGCAAAATTTACGTTTTTGAGGCAATATCAACCAAGCTCGAACCCTCCCATCATTGCGGCGGCTTTATAACCATGGGACAATGAATTAAGACACTATCTATGTAGTGCTGGAGCTTTATGCTATGCCCATTCATACAGAATGGTATGTCCCCCGGCGTATTCTGATAACCCGTTATATCGGTGATATTAGTATTGACGACCTGCGCGCGGATTACCGTATTTGTGCACAGATGACTCAATCGCTGAATCATCGGGTTATGCTGCTTGTTGATCTTACGCAGCTCCGCCACTACCCCATGCAAATCAGTGAGCTTAATTCTCTTTGGAAGGAAGGCGGGCAGTTTCGCCCGTTGATGAGTGTTGCATTCGGAAAAATGACTCCGATACTGATACTGCTGGCGAATATTTGCGCGCATTCACTCCGAATGGAAATACGTGTCGTCGGCACATTAAAAGAAGCGCTTGACCTGATCGCTGAACACGAATCAGCGGCATTGGTTTAACCAACAAAAAACGCTATCAGGGTGATTTGCACCCCGACAGCGTTCCGTCAGTCAGTAGGTTTCTGTTAGGCGAGCGTTGTAAACCGCTCGATTCCGTTCCCCGGCGACCACTGCGAACCATCGGGAAGTACCGTCTCCCGCGAAAATTCAGCATCGGTAAACACCGCATCCATCACATTTGCGTCGCGCAAATTCGCGCCCTTCAGGTTGGAATTTTCAAAATTCGCCGCCTGCAAGTTCGCGCCTTCGAAGTTTGCGCCGCGCGCGTTCGCGTTTTCAAATGAGGCATCAACAAGCACCGCTTGCCCGAAGTTCGTACCGCTGACATTGGCATCTGCAAAGTTGGCGGCATTTAACTCGGCTTGGTGGAAATTCGCACCGCTGACGTTTGAATCGGAGAAGTTGACATCGTGCGCGACGACATGATCCATATTCGCGCCGCTCAGATTGCCGTCCACAAGGACGACACCGCTCATCTCGGCACTTGAAAGATTAGCGCCGCTGAGGTTGGCATCGGACAAATCGGCGTCGCGCAGTTCCGCGCCGGACAAATTCGCCCCGCTCATATTCAGGTCTGATCCACTGATGCCGTTCAGCACCGCGCCGGATAGATTCGCGCCGCTGAGGTTGATGTCATCCATATGCGCGTCGGTGAACGTCGCACCAGAAAAATTGACGCCGCTTGCTTCAACATCACTGAGATTCGAACCGGTGAAATCTGCTCCGCTGAACGTGCCGCCCGTCAAATTCGAGTCATCAAGGTTGCAATCGCGGAAGATCGCCCCCCTGCCGTCGGCGGCGCTCAGATTGGCATCCGAAAAATTGCTGCCCGTAAAATCTGTTCCGCTCAGGTTGGTGGCGCTGAGATTACTGCCGTCAAAATTGGCATCGCGCAGCGACGCGCCGCTCAGGTCAGAGCCGCTCAAGTTTTCGCCGCCTTCAAATGCTGTGACGGCACGACGCAGCGCACTACGAGTCGCCGTGATGACGGCATCCGCCAGATCACGCCCGCGTTCATGGCGATCCTCGTCGTGCTTGTGTTTCTCTTTGCGATACTCATCTGTGCTGGGTGCTGAACGCTCGCGCAGCATTGGCTCAAGATAGGCGATTAACTGGCGCACCGCCATATTCACCGCCGCCAAGCGCGCCCCATCTTCTGCCGTTTCTGGCAGATCGACCTTGAGCGCATCCGTCAGATACGGATCATCGGGCATCAATTCCGCAACCCGTGTATGCAGTGCGCTGTAGCTTTTCAGCGCCGCCGCGCCCGTTCCCGCGCCCATTCCAAAATCCATATTGCGGGCAATGGCATCGTTGAGCGCCCGCAGCGCTGGCAAAACTCGATTGATTCCTTCACGTGCTGTGCTGTCCATGTTTACTGCCTCCCTCATGATTACTCTATTCAACACTCAAATTAGCCGTCGCCAGATTCGATCGCTTCAACGGTGGCAGCGCTGACTAAGCCGCGCAGCATCCGCTTCGCGTAATGAAGTCTGCTTTTGACCGTGCCGACATTAACGCCGAGCGTCTCGGCGATCTCCTCATAGCTCATCTCCGCCTGACAATACAGGAGAAGCGCATCACGCTGGGCGGACGGCAGTTTGTTGATCGCCGCCTGCACTTCTGTGTTGAGGAGCATCCAATATGCCGCGTTTTCCGGCGACTGCGACGAATCCGCCATGACGGTATAACCGATCCCGTATGCGTCATCTGCCTGATCGTGATCGTCCTCCAACGCCAATCCGAAACGCTCGATTCGCCGCAGTTCTTCGTAACACAGGTTGCGGGCGATTCCGTAGGTGTACGGTTTCGCATCACCCAACGGGAGCGGATCGCCGGAGCGGGTCAGGCGGCGGTACAGTGCGATAAATGTCTCCTGTGCCAGATCATCAACGGCGAGATCATCGGCGTGAACGCCCAACAACCGCCGGATGTAGCGGCGCACAGGCGGATCGAGTTCCGCTTGCAAGCGTTCAAACGTGTTGATCAAGTCATCGGTTGATACGGGCACATTCGTCACAGTGATTACACTCATCGTCACAGACTGCTGTCTGTATATGAATGTGGGAGGGAATTTTGTTCAAAAGTGGGGGAAACCCTTTTCCCACTCAGCGCGGGCTGAGTAGGAAAAAGGAGATTATCGACTTTAGGCGAGGCGCTGCTGACGCTGGCGCGCGATTTCGGGCAGAATCAGCAGTTGAAGCAGTGCGTTTAGCACGACGATCACCGTACTGCCTTCGTGCCCCAGCACGCCGAGCGGGAGCGGCAGATTGATCAGGAACGTCGATGCGATCAACACGACAATCACGCCGATGGAGAACGAAATATTCTGCCATACGACGCGGCGAGCTTTCCTACTGATCCCGATCGCCAGCGGAATTGATTCGAGGCGATCCGCCATCAGCACGAGATCAGCCGTCTCAAGCGCAACATCGCTCCCGGCAGCGCCCATCGCGATTCCGATATCGGCAGTTGCCAGTGCGGGTGCATCGTTGACACCATCGCCAACCATCGCCACAGGTCCGATCTCACGCTGAATCCGCGTGATGACCGCGACTTTTTCTTCCGGCATCAGTTCCGCATGGACTTGATCAACGCCAACTTGTGCGGCGATCCATGCGGCAGCACGCGGATTATCACCCGTCAGCATCACGACTTTGATACCCTGTGCTTTTAAGCCGCTCACGATCGCTTTCGCCGTCGGGCGCAGTTGATCCGCCAGCGCGATCAAACCGAGCCATTTTCCGTGACGCTCAATGCCCATCACGGTTTTACCTTGTCCCTCAAGTTCTGCCCGTTTTGCTTCCAACGTGTCGGGGATGGGCGTGGTTTCTATCAAGAAAGCTGGACTGCCCACGCGCACGGATTCGCTGCCGATTACTGCCAGCACGCCGCGCCCCATCACGGCTTCGAAATCATCCACCGTAAGGAGCGGCACACCGCGTTCTTCCGCCGCTTTGACAACCGCTTTAGCGAGCGGATGCTCACTGCGCGATTCAGCCGTTGCCGCAAGTGACAGCAGCGTGTTTTCGTCTACTTCGGTGCAGGAGATGACATCGGTGAGGCTGGGTTTCCCCACCGTGAGTGTTCCCGTTTTATCGAAGCCAACCGCTTTGATCAGCGCCAGACCTTCGATATACGCGCCGCCTTTGAACAGGATGCCGCTGCGCGCCGCCGCCGCAATCGCACTGATAAACGACGCTGGGGTGCTGATTACGAGCGCGCATGGGCTGGCGACCGTCATTAAGACCATCGCGCGGTAAAAATTGCTCGTGAAGTCGGTCAGGTTGAGCAGCGGCGGCACAACGATAAACAATCCGACGCTGATCAGGATCACTGCGGCGTAGCGCTGTTCGAATTTCTCCAAAAAGCGCTCGGTCGGTGCTTTGCTGTCCTGCGCTTCTTCCACCATGCGGATGATGCGCGATAAAACGGTGTCTTTCGCCTCACCCGCCGCTTCGACATCGAGCGCGCCCTGTTGATTCAGCGTTCCGGCGAACACCTTATCGCCAACCACTTTATCTACTGGAATCGACTCGCCTGTGATCGGCGCTTGATCGATTGCTGAACGTCCAGCGCGGATAATGCCGTCTACCGGAATCCGCTCACCGGGTTCGATCAGGATCAAGTCACCCGTGCGGATTGCTTCCACTTTGACGGTGATAATCTCGCCGTCCCGTTTGATTTTCGCATCAGCAGGGTACAGCTTGAGCAGGCTCTTGATCGCCTGACGACTGCGACCGATCGCGTATTCTTGCAGCACGCCGCTGAGCGAGAACAGGAACAGCAGGATCGCGCCTTCGTGCCAATCCCCGATGATCGCCGCACCAACCGCCGCGAGAATCATCAGCAGGTCAACATCGAGCTTGCCTTCAGAGAGATGCGCGATCGCGCCTTTCAACCCATAGAAGCCGCCCGCTGCGTACGAAATCATGTTGAAAATGAGGATCAACCAAGCGGGTGCTTCCATCCGCTCCGCGATCAAACTGGCGATGATCGCCAGTAGGGTGATCACGACCAGACGCGGTTTGAGCCAATTCTCCGAAAGCCATTTTGTTTTCACTGGAGCCTGCCCCATTTGATCTTGTGCAGCGCTCACTGAGGTCGTCATGTGTACTCCTTCATGCTCGTTGTACGAAACTGAGTCTATTTTAACACAAACGAAATCAATTTTCACACTGGTTAAATCTAATTGATACACACTATCAATTTCGCCGTTTTCGCATGACACTTGCCCATGTGCGCGCTACAATTCAGGCAACTTTTTCGCTGTCATGTCTGGTGTTTTTGCCCGTTATGAAAGATAGGATTACGGGTCACATGGAATTAACCTCTAATCAGTTTCAGCAATCCGCGCACATCGCATTGGAAGACATCCGCCTCCGCAATGCCCTTGACCGCGCGACAGGCAACGCGGACGGTCGCCGCCGTCAAGTGATGGCAGAACTCCCTCACGCCGCCGCGCTGCGCCAGCAGGGACGCGCCGCCCGTCTGCGCGCCCTCAATGAACTCCCTGAACTTCTTGAACAAGTCGAGGCGCAGATCACCGGACGCGGTGGGCATGTGCTGTGGGCAGAAACAGGTGATCAAGCCGTCCAGCACGTACTTGATATCTGCGATCAGCACCAACTCAAGCTCGGCGTCAAAAGTAAGAGTATGGTGACGGAGGAGATCAACCTGCTGCCCGCGCTCGAAGCGCATGGCATCGAAATGATCGAAACCGATCTGGGCGAATACATCGTTCAGGTGAGCGAGAGTCATCCGTCGCATATCATCATGCCCGTGATGCACATGACCAAAGAGCAAATCCGCGATTTATTCATGGATAAGCTCGCTATGCCGCATACAAACGACGCGGGCGATATGACGCGCTTTATCCGGGGACATCTCCGCAATAAATATCTCGAAGCCGATTTCGGCATGAGCGGCGGCAATTTCTTGATCGCCGAAACGGGTACGGTTGTCGTCGTCACCAACGAGGGCAACGGGCGGCTTTCGACGAGTATGCCGAAGGTGCATATCGCCGTTGTTGGAATCGAAAAAGTCATCCCGACATGGGAGGATTTTGCCACATTGATCCAGCTTCTCCCCCGCTCCGCGACGGGGCAGCGCCTCAGCGTGTACGGGAATGCGATCAGCGGCGGACGCCGCCCCGGTGAACCGGATGGACCGGACGAGTTTTATCTGGTGCTGGTCGATAACGGACGCACCAATATTTACGCCAGCGAATACACCGAAGCACTCGCTTGTATCCGCTGCGGCGCATGCTTGAACGCCTGTCCGGTGTATCAAAACGTCGGCGGTCATTCATATGGATGGGTGTATCCCGGTCCAATCGGCTCGATCGTGACGCCGCTCCTTAAGGGAATCGAAAATGCGTCACCGCTCCCGTTCGCGTCGAGCTTGTGCGGCGCGTGTAAACAGGCGTGTCCGGTTGATATCGACATCCCCGATATGCTGCTCAAACTGCGGCGCGATCTGCAGCATGTGCAAGACCCGATGATCCGCGCAGGAATGAAGGGCTTCGGGTTCGCGTTCAGTAATCCGCTGCTGTATCAAGTGGGCGGCAAAGCGGCGAGTCTGGTCACCAACATGATCGCCAAGAACAGCGCGGACGGCGAAAAAACGATCGCCGATCTGCCGATTCCGTTCATCGGCAACTGGACGGAAAGCCGCGATTTTCCGCCGCTCGCCAAAGAATCTTTCCATGCGTGGTGGAAGAAGAACAGGAAATAATCATGTCATCGCGTGATGCGATCCTCGCCAAACTCCGCGCCGCCCGCCGTCCATTTGAGGACGCGCCGCCGCGCCCGTCTGCTTATCTGCCTGTCACCGTACAGGATGATCTTTCCACCGACGCGTTGATCGAGCGCTTTTCGGCAGAACTCACGCGCTTGATGGGAACAACGCTCGTCGTCAACGGCGATGACGAAGCCCGCGCCGCCGTGATCGATCTGCTCAAGAAACACGAAGCCAAGCGTATTCTTTCGTGGGATTTCGCGCATATTCCGGTCAGCGGCTTGAAAGAGGCAATCGAGTCCGCCGGAATCGATATTCTCTATCCCGAACCGTACACAGGCGACCGCGAAGCGATGCTGCATTTGGCGGAAGGCGCACAGGTGGGACTCACGGGGGCGGATGCCGCCGCCGCGACCACCGGAACGCTGATTGTGACGACTGCGCCGGGAAAAGGACGCATCCCGACGATCCTGCCGCCCGTGTTGATTTCGGTGATCAGCCTCGATCAACTGCTGCCGCGCATCGAATCATGGTTTGCGCGGCTCCGCGAAGCTGACCCGAAAATGAGCGGCATCACCAACAGCGCGAACTTCTGCCTGATTACCGGTCCCTCGCGGACAGGCGATATCGAAATGGAATTGATTCTCGGCGTGCATGGACCGGGAACGCAGTATGTCGTGATCAAGAAAACGGAGGACGCATGACTGAACCGGATGCCACACCCATGATCAGCGCAGACGAACTGCGCGAACAAATCACTGCTCTGCTCAACAGCTTTGCCGAGCGCCGCCGTGAAATCGCGGAAAAGGCGAAAGAAGCCTATACGAACGACTGGCGCAACGATTACTTCTATCGCGGTGTGATCACCACGTACAACGATGTGATCAAGGACTTGAGCGAACTGCTGCAAACCGGAGACGACATCGCGCAGCCCGTGCCGCCGCCGCCGCCGCAGTATCTCGCGGTTGGTGAAGAAGAAGTTTCGACGATGCTCAACCGGGTGGGCGTGTATGCGCGTCAGGTGATTATCCATGCGGACGGCGCGGTCACGGCTATTTTTGCGCGTATGCAGCCGATCCCACAGGAGGAACGCATCGCCAAACTTAAGACGGCAGATACGCGCATTGTGATCCTTGATACGGGTAAGCTGCCGGATTCGGGGGAACCGTATATCGATTTCGCGCTGACGATGGAATAACGAACGCGCGACAACTCATAAAACGTGTCACGGGACGCGCTCGAAGTCTGCGCTGTAGGGCAGATTTCGCGGCGCGTCCTGTTTGTATCCCGCTCGTTTGTGCCAAAATGCTATCCGGCGGTATCATTTACGGGAGACACCGCCTCAGATGAGAACAACTTCAGCAACCGTTCAGCTAGTTCTTATCTAAAAACGTTGACATACGAACGGCGTTTCTCTTATGATTAGGCAAGCTAACCATTAGGAAGGCAAATGGTATTGATATGCCGCACCTTCAAAATCGGACGATTGCGCTAAAAACATTGGAGATCATCCCCGTCATCATGCGTGTGATGAGCGCACAAATGAGGATCGGGACAGTGATGGTCAGCACGTCGCATATCGTCGTTATGCGGATTCTGCTCGACGGGCAGACGACACTATCGGAAGTGGCAAAAGCCACTCAGGTCACGCTTCCCACCATGTCGAACACAATCACGGCATTAGAGGAGCGCGGTTGGGTGACGCGCACACGCGATGAACATGATCGGCGTGTGGTGTGGATTGAGATCACCGACGCAGGGCGAGCGAGTTATCACCAGATGCAGGAACACATGGTTGATCAAATCGCCGCGCTGCTCGATACGCTGTCTTCGGATGATCAGGAGCATGTTTCTCAAGCGCTGACGCTGCTCAATCAGGCGTTCGCACAGGGAATCGCGAAGAATCCGGGGTACGCAGGTTAGTCGTCCAAAACGGGTGAGTCTTAACAATTGTAGGCAAGAAACGCAGTCCGAGAAGCGGGGAGGATATTGTCATGAACGGTGAAATTATCGGTGAGGGACTGATCAAGCAGTTCGGGAACTATACCGCAGTCAACGGCGTGTCGTTCAAGGTCAACACGGGTGAAGTTTACGGGTTTCTCGGTCCAAATGGCGCGGGAAAAAGCACAACAGTCGCGATGCTGACGACGCTTGCACTGCCGAGCAGCGGATGGGCAACGGTCGGCGGTCACAATGTCGTCACGGAGGCGGGCGAAGTTCGCCGCATTGCCGGTGTCGCGCTTCAGGAAATCGGGCTTGATCCGATTATGAAATCCATGGAACTGCTCACAATTCAAGGGCAGTTGTTCGGGATGTCGCGCCGCGAAGCCCGCGACCGTGCTATGGAACTGCTCACGATCGTCAAGCTGGACGAACCCGGCGTGATGGATCGGCGTGTGGGTAAATATTCCGGTGGTATGCGCCGCCGTCTCGATCTGGCGCTGGCATTGGTACACCGTCCGCGCATTCTGTTTCTCGATGAGCCGACGACGGGACTCGACCCGGCGAGCCGCCGCGATGTGTGGAACGAAGTGCGCCGCTTGAACCGTGAATACGGTATGACGATCTTCCTCACGACGCAGTATCTCGAAGAAGCGGATGAACTCGCGGAGCGGATCGCCATCATCGACAAGGGTCAAATCGCGGTTGAAGGCAAGCCGGAAGATTTGAAAGCGGCGCTCGGCGGCGAATCGATCAACCTGACGTTTGATACACCGGACATGGCGCTGCAAGCACAGGATGCGGTGCAGGCGATGGCGGATCGCACCCAGCTTGATCGCAATGTGCTGCGTCTGTATCGCCCGAAAGCAGCAGAAATCGTGTCGCCTGTTGTGACGGCGCTCAACGATAACGGGCTGCGCCCATCTTCGCTCACGTTAAGCGCACCGACTCTGGATGATGTTTTCCTGCAAGTGACCGGTCAGCGTTATGAAGAGGACGCGGGCAAGGGTCCCGTCGCCGAGACGTTTACCCGTCGCGGCAAAAGCAGCGATAAAAAGGCGAGCTAAAGCTGATCGCATTTACCGGCAAGCGCAAGACGATCGACCGTAAACGAGACGAGACTTAAGGGACACCAGAGAATGACCACGATTACTCAAACGAAACTCACCGCGATTGCGGTGAATGAATCCGGACGTGCTGAACGGATGCCGTTCATTCATCAAGTATCAACGATGACCGCCCGCGCTTTCCGCAACAGCTTGCGTGTGCCGTTCGCTATCATCCCCGGCATCCTGATCAGCATCTTCTTCCTGTTCATTTATACGGGGACGCTTGGAGACGCGGCGGGTTTCCTGCCCGGTCTGCGCGGACAGAGCTACCTCGGTTTTATCCTGCCGCTCTCCGTGTTGAGCGCGGCGCTCAGTGGTTCATCGCTGGCGGGTGATGGCATCGTCCGCGATATCGAAAACGGCTACTTTGATAAGCTGATGCTCACCCCGGCAAACCGCGCGGCGCTTTTGCTCGGTCACATGATCAGCGGTGCGTTCCTTCTGGTGATCCAAACAGGAATCGTGGTCAGCGTGGCAGTCTTGATGGGACTCGAACCCGCGACGGGAATCGGCGGCGTGCTGGCGCTGATGGGCATGTCGCTCCTGTTGGGGACGGCGTTTGCAGGGCTTCCTGTCGGCGTGGCATTGATGTCGGGCAGCAGCGCAGCGACAAGCGGCGCGAGCTTCCTGTTCTTCCCGCTCTCCTTCTTGACCGCCTCGTTTGTGCCGCTCAACCTGCTCAGTGGGTGGATCGAAACAGCGGCGTATTTGAACCCGGTCACATATGTGATCGAAGCCGGGCGCGCCATCCTCAACACGGGATGGGATGGTGAAGTCATTCTGCGCGGCTTCTCCAGCATTCTGCTGATGGCGGCGATCTTCTTCACCTTCGCACTCGTCGCACTGCGCGTACGTATGAAGCGGAAATAAGCACAAATCCCCTCTCTGCCGCGTGCGTGCGATAGAGAGGGGAATCCTTACTCCAACTGGCGCAGCAGTCTTTTCGCCGTTTGAACCATCAAATCCTCGACGTCATTCAGCCACGTATGCAGCAATTCACGAATCTGATCGCGCTCATCGACGGTCTGCGCGATATAGACCAGCCACTCTGCCGCCAACACCCGCACCTGAATATCTTCATCGGCGGCGGCGTGTGTGTAGAAATGGTCGAAACGTGCTTGATCAGGGATACGCATCCACACGCGGCGCATACGGCTGATCGTCGTCCAACCTTCTAATCGCTCCACCAATTCTCGCGGCAAAAACGGTTTATAAAACACATCATCCGCGCCGGATTCGACCGCGCGCACCACCTCGTCAGCAGTCGCCAACGCGGAACAAATCACGATGTATTGATGCTCGGCGTCGGGTATCTGGCGGATGCGGGTGGTTGTATCGAATCCGTGTAAACCCGGCATGAGGGTATCGATCAGAAGCACATCAAAATAATCCGGTACAGCACTCACCAGTTTGATCGCTTCTGGACCTGAAGCCGCGATATGGCATTCGAACCCCGCGCGCTTGCAGATCATCTCCATCATTTTTAGGATGTTGATATCGTCGTCGACGATGAGGATATGCGCCACCTGCTGCATATCGGGGAGTAGTTTCATGACCCGCCCTGCCGTCCGTAGTGAACGTGTTTATAATTCCACTCTATCTTAAATCGCTTGGTGAACAAGGATGACAAAAGATGCATATGGATTATGCGGCGCGGCTCAACCGGCTGCGTGATGCGGCGGGACTCAACAACGGCGCGGTTGATGCAGTGATCCTCGTGCCGGGGACAAATTTTGTCTACTTTATGGGTTTGGAGTTTCACCTGAGCGAACGCCCGACGCTGGCGATCCTCACCCGCGACGGGTTGAATATGATCGTTCCGTTTTTGGAGATGCCGAAACTCGACTCGCGTCCTGATCTACGGGTGCGTCCGTTCGCATGGCGCGATGAAACCGGATTCGCGGGCACGTTCGCTGAAGCGATTGACGCGCTCGGTTTACGCGGGAAACGAATCGGGGTGGACGGATTGACGATGCGCGTGTTCGAACTGCTGGCGCTGCAAGCCGCCGATCCGACGCTTCGGGTGAGCGGCGTTGAGCGCGCATTGATCGGCGTGCGGGCGCGCAAAACCGACGAAGAAGTCGCGGCGATGCAGCGCGCGGTTGAGATCAGCGAAGGGGCGCTCGGCAGGCTGCTCGAAGAAGTTGAACCCGGAATGACCGAGATGCAGATCGCGGCGCGGTTGGATGCGCTGATGATGGAACTCGGCGCGCACGGGAAGGCGTTTGGCACGCTGATCCAGACGGGACCGAACAGCAGCAACCCGCACGGCTCAACGACGGAGCGTGTGCTGCAAGCGGGGGAGTTTCTGCTGATCGACTGGGGGGCGCAGTACGGCGGTTATATGGCGGACTTGACGCGGACGGTTTGCATCGGTGAGCCGAGCGCGGAAATGCAGAAGATTTACGACACGGTGCTGGCAGCCAATGAAGCGGGGAAAGCGGCGGTCAAGCCGGGAGTGCCCATGGGGGCGGTCGATAAGGCGGCGCGCGATGTGATCGAGGCGGCGGGGTACGGGCAGTACTTCACACACCGGACGGGACACGGGTTGGGTATGGATGGTCACGAGCCGATCCCGCAGATCGCGGCAGGGGTTGAAGATGTGCTTGAGCCGGGGATGACGTTCACGATCGAGCCGGGGATTTATATCCCGGGGTTGGGCGGGGTGCGGATTGAGGATGATGTGCTGGTGACCGAGACAGGCGCACGGATTCTGACGCAGTACCCCCGCCAATTAAGGATGTAGGTACGGGGAAAATGGGGGTAGGCTGGAAATTATTGGGCTTACCCCCATGTCCGATAAATTTATGTCGGTTTATGTCGGAAAATGTGGGGAAATAATTGAGGTAGAATTGATTTAATGGTGTGAATCGGGGGGTAGGACAAGGGATAAGCCGCTCCCCGCTGGCGAGGAGGTGTACGGTTTGGGACACATGTTCTTGCTCATGGATCGACGAATTGGAAATCGAATGAGGACAGGGCATGCCCTGTCCCTACAAATTCCATCAAAAAAGGACGCCAAGCACTCGTGCAAAGGACGCGATCATGTACCCGGAAAAACCGAAACGCGGAAGTTCTGAACCGCTCGATTTCGTCTCACCGTCGCCGCTGGATGGGTGTATTACGCTGCTCAAGCGGCAGGCATATGATGTGTGGGGCGATCAATTTCGTCTGAATGTGGACAGCATCACGCCGGATGAGTGGGTGATTCAAGTATTTTATGCGCCGGGGGGATACGCCACAGTCAAGCTCATCGATGGGCGGCTGATCGCCGACGAGAGCGGCGGGACGCGGGTAACGATCCATGAAGTGCAATCGAGAACGAGCACGATGGCGCTGTACGTGATGGCGGCGATTGCGTTCTTGATCGGCATCTTTGTGATGCTGTTCATTCGAAATGCGGGCTTGATCGTTACGGTGATCCCGATGGGGGTTGCGGCGATCTTGTTCATCGGTGCCTTGATGAACATTCAAAATCCGAGGGGGAAACGTATCCTGAGCGATATTGAAGGTCTGCTGCGCCGCTGACAACGCCAAGGATGTTGACGATGGGTTACACCAAATACGATCCCGCAGACGGCGAATATCACGATCCGAGCAGTCAAGCACAACAAGCCAAATCCGTATTGGCGGATATTCAGCGCTTACTCGATACAGGTGAACACCCATCATGAAAGATCCACGCTCGATTCATTTTGTCTCACCGCTGCCGATTGAAGAATGTGTGAGCCAACTGAAGCGAATCGCCTACAGTGGAAAACACAAGGATTACTTGCACATCGACAGCATCACGCAGAAAGAATATGTCATCAAAAGCTACGCGCAAGTTGCGTCTGGGCGGTCACTTGACCTTGTGGAAGTCGTGGACGGACGTATGTACACCCACAAAAACGGCGGAACTGAGGTTTATGCCCGTTTGATCCCGATGACGGCTTATATTCTGTTAGGCGCTTTTCTTATCGCTCTCGCGATTTTCGCGTTGTCGGTACGTGGCACGGGGTCAGAGTGCCTCTTTGTCATAGCCACGTTGGCAGGAATCATGTTCGGGCTTCAAGGCTTGCTCAACACTCAGGCGAATGAAGTGCTGGATCAAATTGAAATGATGCTGTATGCCAACTCGGTTCAACCTTCCAACTCGCCTCAGTCTCTTGAGCCTCCCGTTGAGATTCCCCGCAAGCGGGATTATCATGGTTGAGATTTAGTCTCAATACGCATAAGGGCAGCATGTGGAATTTATTCAGCAGTTATTGATCGACCCGTTCGCGGCGGCATTCATGCAGCGGGCAACGCTCGCCGTGATCCTGATCGGGATCGTGAGCGGCGTGATGGGCGCATTTGTGATCACGCGGGGGATGGCATTCTTAGGGGATGCACTCGCGCATACGATTCTGCCCGGTGTGGCGGTCGCGTACTTGGCGACAGGCGGCAGCAGCGCGGCGATCTTCATCGGTGGGCTGGCGGGCGGGATTCTCTCGGCAATCGGGATCGGGTTTCTGACACGCGGGCGGCGCTTAAGCGAGGACACGGCGATCGGGATCGTGTTCGCGGGAGCGCTGGCATTGGGGATCGGCATCATTTCGACGGCGGATAATTACACCACCGACTTGAGTCACCTGTTGATCGGCAACGTGCTGACCGTCACCAATGAAGAACTCGTGTTGATCGCCGTGATCGGCGCGGTGGTGGTGGGCTTGGTGATTTTGCTGTACAAAGAACTGTTGGTGATCACGTTTGATCCGACGTTCGCGCAAACGCTGCGCCTTCCCGACGAACGACTGCGCTTCCTGCTGCTGATCCTGCTGGCGCTCACGGTGGTGATCAGCTTACAGGCGGTTGGCGTGGCAATGGTCGCGGCAATGCTGGTGACTCCGGCGGCGGCGGCGCGTTTCTTCGTCAAACGGATGCATCATTTGATGATCCTGGCGGCGGTGATCGGCGCGGTGGGCAGCGTGATCGGCATGTTGGTGACATGGCACTTGGGGATCGCACCGAGCGCGGGGATTGTGCTCACCCTGACGGCGATTTTTATCGCGGCGTTTTTGTTCGCGCCGGAGAAAGGCTATGTATGGCAGCGACGAAAAGAGGTGTCCTCCTCCTAGGGCTGTTCGTGCTTGCGCTCACAGGTGTGATCGCACAAGACGATGCGACATTCACCCCGTTCGAGCGCTATTACTTCATGCGTGTGAGCGACAATCCTTACGACGCTTACACCCCGACAACCAATCTGTATTCGATGATGCCCGGTGATGACGCGCCGATTCAAGAGACAGCGGGCGGGTGGGATCATATGCCGATTCTCTCCCCAGACGGGCGGTATCTGGTGTACACGGCATACCCACCGCTGATCACCGCCGCACTCGAACGCGGCGAGGAAGTGTATTCAGACTATTTCTGCTGCGGACCGTACCCGACGGAAATCCACTTGATCGACCTGACCAAACCGCAGGACGATCCCACCCGCATCACGCAGATCACCGAGCCGCTGACGGTGAACGAAATCACCACCGATCTTTCGCCGTATCACTACAACTCTGATCCGGTCTGGTCGCCGGATGGGACGCGGTTCGCGTGGGTCGAATCTTTCGAGGACAGTCGTCTCTTGATGTATGACACGCGCACAGGCGAGATTCAGACGATCGCTTCGTCTGTGAACGCGGGCTACGGCGACGGGAGCGATTGGAGCGTCGAGAGGATGGAAAGTTGGGGCGGCGGGATCGCACATACGTATACCCGACCCGAAATCCATGCGGTTGAAATTGATGGTTCATGGGGCGTGATTCTGGAAATCTTCAGCGAAACCGGAGGCGCATCCAACCATGTGATCACCTACCTGACCAGCCAAACGGATGAATACG
>CALBRY010000001.1 GCA_937927665.1 uncultured Chloroflexota bacterium | reverse complement strand
CATCCGGTATCGATTAGAATCTTTTGCGTCTTGGTTTCGACGAGGATGGCGTGATATGCCATTGGCACACGGTTTTCGGGATCAGGCGCGATCAAATCACGCCAGAGGACACGCGGCACTAACCCGAACACGCCGCCCGCATCCACCATCGTAAAAGCATCATTGATGAGATGAATTTTAAAATCACCGAGCGTAAACATAAGGAGTCATCTGCTTTCTAAGTGCGTTAAATATTAGCCCTGCATCGCCTGAAGCAGCGCAGCGCGTCCTTCTTGCGATAAAAAGGCGGCATTCGCGGCGTTGACCTGAGCAGCGCGCACATCTGTGAGCGCCCAACCGAGATGTTCCATCACCTGCGCCAGTTGATCGGTCAAACTGATGCTGCTGATCAGCGGATCATCGGTGTTGACGGTGACGTTCAACCCATTTTTCATCAGCAGAGGCAGCGGGTGTTCGCGCAGATGAGGACAGATGCCACTGTCAACGTTGCTGTTCGGGCATACTTCCAGTGGAATCCCGCGTCGTGCAACTTCTGCAACCAGTGCCGGATCTTCGAGTATGCGAATCCCATGCCCGATCCGGTCTGCATCAAGCAGTTCGATCGCATCGCGAATGCTTTCCGCACCCGCCCATTCGCCCGCGTGAATGGTGACGAATAAGCCTTCGCGTTTGGCGCGGCGAAACACCATCCGAAATGGATCGACCGGATAGCCGTTTTCGTTTCCTGCCAAATCAAGCCCGACTACGCCGCGATCCCGAAATGCCAGCGCCGCATCAAGTACCGCCTCGGCGTTGGAAGCGCCTTCATGACGGTTCATCGAGACGATCAAGCGCACATCGATTCCGAAATTTCGCGCGGCGGACTGCGATTCCTCGCACACCCACTCGATTACCGTATCGTATTCTACGCGCATGATGTTATTCAGCGCCTGCGGTGTGAAGCGCAGTTCCATGTAGCGGATACCATCGGTCGCGGCATCGATGACAGTCTCGCGCACTACCCGTTTGATGATCGTTTCGGAGCGGAAGAATTGGCGCAAAAAGCGGAATTTGCTCAAGAAACGTTCAGCGGTGTGCGGTTCGTCCGGCATGATCTGCACTTGCGGGCGAATCTCTTCTGGCTCGTAAGAGGGAATCGGCAAGCAGTACTCGCGTGCGATCGCACACAAAGTCTCCAACCGCCATGATCCCTCCAGATGACGATGGAGTTCTATTTTGGGAAGGGTGAGCAGTGTCGCATCCATGAGCCGTAGTGTAATCAGCTTAGTCGCGTTCCGCTAGTAGCCAACTCCAGTAATGCCAACTCATGATCACGCCGAGGGTGATTCCAGCGGCGGGAAGTCCGGTATAGAGCAAGACCCATTCGAGCGATGCATGAAGCATTTCAGGAGAAGCCCACCCGTAAATCGCATTGAGTAGGCGGATCGCGCACCCGGCGAATACCAGAACGGCAGCAAGGTAAAAAAAGGAATAACGCGGTTTGGCGTGGGTTGCCGATCCAAGTCGTTTACTGAGCAACCCCAGTACAACCAGCATGATACCGACTGCTGCCTGACCGATCGCCTCCATCAAAGCCGCTGCGGTCATCATGACTCCGGGGGAGGGGTGTGGCGGACTTTTGCACGCCCGCTCGTCATACGGCGATAAATGTGGATCGAAAGGGTGATTAACAGAATACCCGCCGCTGCCATCGCTATATCGCCGATAGGATCATTCGTGACCAGATCGACGCTTGCATAACGGACTGTTGCGATTCCGAAAAGGGCAGCAGGGAAAACCAACCAGCGGAAATACGTCTTTTCGCCGGAAAACTTCTCATAGAAGCGGGCGATCAGCATGAAGAAAAAGAGAAGGGCTGCCAGCGCGAACCATGAGTACAGCATCAAAAGCTGGCTGAGTTCTGGGGCGGTCACTGTGGCAACCCTCCCGGACGGTCGGCGCTCTAGTGCGCCCGTGCTCCGGCAATTTGCATGACGTGTTGAATGGCGACCAATCGAAACTGCTTGTCGTCACATGCTTGAACGAAGCGACCCACAAGCGCACGCGCTGCCATGTCCGGTGTCAGCGCATATGCCTTGACACCCGCAACGACCCGCGAACGCAAAATGCCGTTTTCGACCAATGCCTCTAGCTGCGGTTCGATATCCCGCACCTCTCGGCTGCTGTAGCGTGCCAGTACTTCGGCATGTTCTACAGCGTGGGGATTTTCATTGAAGAAACGAATCAGATCCCACTTCACAAACGAATTGGCGATCTGCTTGACAAAGGCGATCAGCTCAGTGTCAATATCATCGGACTGTGAACGTGATGAAGCGTCTTGCGTAATCATACAGGTCTCCCTGAAGGAAGGGTATAGGTGGGCGACTCCCAACCTAGTACCCCATCCATCGATTCCGAGTTATGGCTTGGTCGGCTGTTCCGTCGGAACCCCACCCCGCGTCGCGTCTTGATCGGAACGCATGTGACAGTTTTTGTATTTCTTACCACTGCCACACCAGCACGGGTCATTGCGTCCCGGCACAGCTTTTGCGGCGCTGCGGACAGGTTCGGGCTTGGTCGTCACGGTCGCGCCCGGTCGCACCGCCTGACCGACAGGACGGCGGAGCGGTTGTTGAGCGCTGCTTATAGTAACGCGGAACAGATCGCGTGCTGCCTGTGCTTTGATCTGCCCCTGAAGTTCTTCCCACATCCCAAAGGCTTCGCGTTTGTACTCGACCAACGGGTCGCGCTGCGCGATAGACACCAAGCCGATGCCTTCGCGCAGAATATCCAGATCAGTCAGATGCCGCCGCCAATGGCTGTCAATAGAGTTGAGATACACCAGCCGTTCGGCACGTTTCATCACTTCTTCGCCCAGAGTATCCGTTTTGGAATCATAGGCGTTTTGTAGACCTTGAAGGATCATATCCTCCAAATCCGCGAAAGATTTACCCGCCATTGTCTCCGGTGTGATCTCTTGCGGAACGGGGTAAATCATCAGCAGTTTGCGGTATAAGCCATCCAAATCCCATTGTGCAGGATCGGAATCTTCGGGCGTGAACTCGTCCATCGCTTCGGCGATCAGCCCTTCGTAGATGGTCAGGTATTCATCGACCAACTCGTCTTTATCGAGCAGTTCGCGCCGCTGGCGATAGATCACTTCACGCTGTTTGTTCACGACATCGTCGTATTCGAGAACGCGCTTGCGAATATCGAAGTTGTGTCCTTCGACGCGCACCTGCGCCTGACCGATCGCGCTTGTCACCATGCGGTTTTCGATCGGCTCGTCTTCGGGGAGCTTTGCCCAACTCATGACCGATTTCACACGGTCGCCGCCGAAGCGCTTCATCAGGTCATCATCAAGGCTGAGGAAAAACCGTGATTCGCCGGGGTCGCCCTGACGTCCAGCGCGACCGCGAAGCTGGTTATCGATACGCCGCGCTTCATGGCGTTCCGTGCCAAGCACGAACAGCCCGCCGGATTCGATCACCTGTTGGCGGCTCGCCTCACATTCAGCGCGGATTTCGGTCACAAGCTGCTGGAATTCTTCCGGCGTCACCTGTGTGATTTCTTTCCCCTGCTGGCGCAACCGCTCACGCGCCAAGCCATCCGGGTTGCCGCCAAGCAGAATGTCAACACCACGACCCGCCATGTTCGTCGCGATCGTTACCGCGCCGGGGCGTCCCGCTTGTGTGATGACTTCGGCTTCTTTTTCGTGCAGTTTCGCGTTCAATACATTGTGCGGAATACCAACGCGCTTGAGCGCTTTCGCCAACCGTTCTGATGTATCAACCGAGGTTGTACCGACCAGAACGGGCTGTCCGTTCGCATGCCGTTCCTGAATTTCTTCGATGATGGCGCGGAACTTGACTTCTTCGGTCGCATACACGAGGTCTTCGTAATCGCGGCGGATCATTGGGCGATGCGTCGGGATCGGAACCACTTCGAGGTTGTAGATTTTCTCGAATTCTTCCGCTTCGGTCATCGCCGTACCGGTCATGCCCGCGAGCTTCTTGTACATGCGGAAGAAGTTCTGAAAGGTGATCGTCGCCATCGTCATATTCTCGCGGCGAACTTGCACACCTTCTTTCGCTTCAATCGCTTGATGCAGACCTTCACTGAAGCGCCGACCGTACATCAAGCGTCCGGTGAATTCATCAACGATGATGATTTCGCCATTTTGGATGATGTACTCTTTGTCATTGTGATACAGCGTCATCGCGCGAAGGGCGTTATCCAGATACGGGATCTTGTCGGCGTTATCCGGTCCGTACAGGTGATTGATTCCGAGCGTGCGTTCAACCAGCTCAACACCGGCTTCGGTCAGGTAGGCGGTGCGATCCTTCAGATCGATCACATAATCGCCATCCGGTTCTTTATCCGCGATGCTTTTTTCGCTGCTTGGTTTAAAACTTCTCACAAGTTGGGCGAATTGGCGGTAATACGCGGATGGTTCATCAGCATTGCCGGAAATGATCAGCGGGGTACGCGCCTCGTCGATCAGGATGTTGTCCACTTCGTCAACGATGCCAAAGAACAGCGGACGCTGCGTAAGCTGGCTGACATCCACCACCATGTTATCGCGCAGATAATCAAAGCCGAACTCGTTGTTCGTGCCGTAGGTGATATCGGCGGCGTAGGCTTCGCGGCGGCGGACGGGGCGCAAATTCTGGATGCGCGCATCATCCGACGGATAGAGCGGATCGAAGACATATGACCCGGCATCGGGGTTGCCCGTACCGCTGTTCTGAATCACACCGACGGTTAAGCCGAGAAAGTGATAAACGGGTCCCATCGTTTGGACGCCGACTTTACTCAGATAGTCGTTGGGAGTGACAAGGTGTGCGCCCAATCCGAGCAGCGCATTCAAATAGAGGGGCAGGGTAGCAACGAGCGTTTTTCCTTCGCCCGTTTTCATTTCAGCGATGCGCCCTTCGTGCAGCACCATACCGCCGATCAACTGCTCGTCATAGTGGCGCAGTCCAATCGTGCGGGTGGAAGCTTCGCGCACAACGGCGAATGCTTCTGGGAGAATCTCCTCGGTTTTTGCGCCGGAAGCCAAGCGTTGTTTGAATTCATCGGTCTTGGCGCGGAGTTCTGCGTCAGACAATTTCTGCATCGGGACTTCAAGCCCGTTGATCTTTTCGACCACATCGCGATACTTCGCGATCGCACGATCCATCGGGCTGCCGACAACCCGTTTGATCAGATTATTAAGCATAGAGCCTCATTCACCAAGTCACCATCGATTTGGAGCAGCACCCTCATTTGCAGTTTGCGATTATAACACATCAAGGTCAACGTCTCGTTAGAATCGTCTTTGCTTTCACACACATCATAAAACGTAACGAACGGCTAAATCATTCCCGTCGCAAAGCAGGCAAGTCTGTGTATAATCGCCGCCATTCGTGACCATGCAAACTCAGGATCATAGGTGTAGGAATGGACGAACAGGAAGACGGCGGTCTGCCGCTCATTTTGTTAGTGGCGCTGGTTCCGCTCGCCGCGTGTGGGATTGCTTTTCTGGCGGGCGTGATTCTCACCTCACTGGCGTTGATCTAGGGGCAAAACTGCTAAAAGTGGAAAGCTAAAAGTGGGACAAGCCCAGCACATTTGACTTTTAACTTTCCACTTTCGACTGCTTTTTATTCGTTGAACAACTCGCCAACGCTGCGCCCTTCGTGAGCGCGGCGGATCACTTCGCCCAACAGCGGCGCGACCGATAACACGGTCATGTTCGGCAGACGATTTTCCGCCGGAATTGGGAACGTGTTCGTCGTGATGATCTCTTTCAGATCGCACGATGCGAGGCGGTCGTACGCATCACGTGCCATAATCGCGTGCGTGTATGCGAAATAGACATCGCGTGCGCCTTCCGACTGCACCAACCGGATCGCATTGACGGCTGATCCGCCCGTCAAAACCTCGTCATCCACCAAGAGTACATTTTTATCGCGCACATCGCCGATGATCGTCAGCGCTTCGGATTTGCTATCGTTGCCCGTCCGTCGTTTTTCGATGATCGCCAGCGGTGTGCCGAGCTTTTCCGCCCAATTGCGTGCTTTCTTGGCGTAGCCGAGATCGGTTGAGCAGACAACCAGATCCGGCACGTTTTTCGATTTAACGTAGTTGCTCATCAGGTGGAATGCTGTCAGCGCGTCACCGGGGATATTGAAGAATCCCTGAATCTGTCCGGCGTGCAGATCGATTGTCATGTACCGGTCAGCACCCGCCGCTTCGATCATGTTTGCCAGCAGGCGGGCAGCAATGCCCACACGCGGCTGATCTTTTTTGTCTGAACGCGCATATGGTAGATACGGGATCACCACATTGATACGACCCGCCGAGTCGCGCTTGAGCGTATCGATCATGATTAACATCTCAAAGATGTTCTCATGGAGCGGGCTGCACATCGTTTGGATCACGTACACATCTTGTCCGCGTACACTTTCGTTCAAACGGATGAAGATGTTCTCGTTAGGGAAAATTGTGCGTGTATAGCTTCCAAGCGGGATAGTCAGATAATCCGCGATCTGCTGTCCCAATTCGGAGGACGCCACACCCGCCATCAAGATGATGCGCCCGTAAGCGCCGCCCGTCGTCATGCGTTCCATACTTGCCTTGCTGGTATCAATCTGCATATCTGCTGTACGGGTGAAATTGGCGTCCATCTGCTCGTCTCGCTCTCCCACTTCTTCACTGCTCCTCAAAGAAAAACGCGGCATGTCCCATTTCAGGCGCCGCGTCCTTCTGTGCTGCGTAAAATTAACTCTACTGCCTGCTGAGGCGCGAGCTTGCGTGTTTGCACCTGCCGCACCGCTGAAGCGAGTGCGTCCTCCGCAAGCGATTCAATTAAGCGCTTGATCAACCGTTCGCGCAGCCGCTCAAAGAGTTCAAGTTCGATCTGGCGCGATTCGATCGCGTCAAATGTCGTTTGATCACTCAAGTAGGCGCGGTGCTGCTCAATCGCGGCGGTCAGTTCATCTAGCCCGGTTCCATCTTTAGCGACTGTCTGCACAATCGGAGGTATCCACATCGGCATGTCATGATTCGACGGCACGGGGGGATGCTCAACCGTCATCATTTGCCCGTGATGCGATGCCAGACCTGCACGCGATGACGGATGCCCTAATTCGAGCATCGTCTTGAGGGCGCGCACGGTGATATTGACCCCGGCGCGATCCGCTTTATTGACTACCAGTACATCCGCGATTTCGAGGATGCCCGCCTTGATCGCCTGCACATCATCGCCCAAACCGGGGGCTTCTACGACAATCGTCGTATGTGCCATACGGGCAATATCGATTTCGCTTTGACCTGCGCCGACTGTTTCTACAAGCACGATATCGAAGCCGCCCGCATCAAGCGCGCGTGCCGCGTCCCGCGTGGTGCGCGCCAATCCGCCCAGACTGCCGCGTGTTGCCATACTGCGAATGAACACGCCCGAATCGCCGGAGAGATCGCGCATACGGATTCGGTCACCCAAAATCGCGCCGCCCGTGAATGGGCTGGTGGGATCAACCGCGATGATGCCGACCGTTTTTCCTTGCGCGCGATACGCCTTCGCCAATGATGTAACCATTGTGCTTTTTCCCGTGCCGGGAGCG